>DATJMX010000071.1 GCA_035508495.1 Candidatus Binataceae bacterium | reverse complement strand
AGCTCCTGCTGCCGACGGCTACGCTTCCGAACGGCATAGCGGTGGCTGACTGGCTTAGCACGCCCGGCTCGGCGTAAGGTTGGAGATACTGAAGAACACGGTTGTTGTCGGTATCGGTCGTGAAGAGGTTATCCGAACCATCGACCGCTACCGCAGTGGGGTAAGAGAGCGTCTCAGCACTAGGCGCGGATCCATCCAGGTTGGGCCTATCCGATAGGAATTGATTCCCCTGGCCCAACACCGTGTCAGGGATAGTGGATATCAGAGGCTGTCTGAATCCGAGAATGCGATTTTCCACACTGTCACCGACATACATGCGGCCGTGAGAATCCAGCGCGACTCCAAGGAGCTTGCATAAAGTTCCTGCGTCGGTCAAACCGACGGTAGCGACACAAAAGCGGCTGCAGTCGCTGCCGCTGAAGCTCGTTTGACCAAAGAGCTTGTTAAAGGGAATTCGGGCCTTTTTCGGATCCCCCCGCCAAGGGGGCTCCGGGTTAGGGCTCCGGTTTTTCCACCCAACGCCGCCTTCGACAGGCCTTTCGGGACGCACGGCGATCAGCGGTCCGATAAAATCCTTGCAGATGTATCTTTCGACGCTCGTCGATCGTTCCGCGAACTCAGCCCTCCTACTGGATCGATCTTATTCTTGTGCGGTTTGGTCGTTTGGGTCTTTGCTCAACTTCGAGCGTTGGACGTCCGCGTTTGTGTCCTTGGGGGACGCTCGGCTTCTCTAGGCGCCAGAACCAGGCCCAGCCAACTAATTGTAGTACTGCGAAAAATGTCGCCCACATCATCAGCACAGTTACAACCTTCGACATGGGCTGGTTCTCTTACCTCGGCGGGCATCACTCCCGGCCGACGGTTCTAGATACATCGTGATCTATCAACAGGCGTCATGTTCCTACTGGATCATTTTGCGCCTGCTTTCAGATCATCCAGCGCAAGGTTCAGCTTCAAAACATTTACCCCCGATTCTCCAAAGAGGCCGATCCATCGTCCGTGCGTGTTCTCCTCCACCAATTGCGAGACCGTATTGTCGCTCATGCCGCGCGCTTTTGCCACGCGAGCAACCTGCACCTCTGCAGCGGCGGGGCTGATCTCCGGATCCAATCCACTTCCGGAGGCCGTTATCAGATCGATAGGAACTTTTGAAGCTGGCACGCCCTCGCTTTCAGCAATGTCTTTTAGCCGTTTGCGGACTGAGTCAATGAAAGCTTTGTTAGTCGGACCAAGATTCGAACCACCCGAACTGGTTGCGTCGTAACCGTTGTTGCCGGCGGCCGAAGGACGACCGTGGAAGTATGCATTCGAGCTAAAGTTCTGGCCGATCAGCTCCGAACCTATGGCTGAACCATTTTTGATGATGAGACTGCCCTCGGCCTGATGGGAGAATAGGACGTGGCCGGCAATCGTCATGGCAATCGGATAGATAATACCGAGCAGTAGCGTCAGTACGATCGTCATCCTAACTGAAATCCATAATTCGCGCATTGTGATTGTCTCCTAGGCAAGGTGCAGTGAGACGAGCACCAGGTCGATCAATTTTATGCCGATGAACGGCACGATTATTCCGCCGACGCCGTAGATGAAGATGTTTCTGGTCAGAATCGCAGCAGCACCTAGCGGGCGATATTGGACTCCCCGCAAGGCGAGTGGGATAAGCGCAATAATGATCAGCGCATTGAAAATAACCGCCGACAGAATAGCGCTCTGCGGGTTGGCAAGGTGCATGATGTTCAGCGCCTGCAACTCTGGATATGCGAGCAGAAACATCGCCGGTATGATCGCGAAGTATTTCGCTACGTCGTTGGCAATAGAGAATGTCGTCAACGCACCGCGAGTGATTAGCAACTGCTTACCTATTTCGACCACTTCCATGATCTTTGTCGGGTTCGAGTCCAGGTCGACCATGTTGCCAGCTTCGCGAGCGGCCTGAGTGCCCGCGTTCATGGCAATGCCTACATCGGCCTGTGCAAGAGCGGGCGCGTCGTTCGTTCCATCGCCAATCATTGCGACCAGCTTGCCTTGAGCCTGCTCATTACGAATGAGCTTGAGCTTGGTCTCCGGTGTGGCCTCCGCCTGGAACTCGTCAACTCCCGCCTCATGAGCAATAGCCGCAGCGGTGAGAGGATTGTCGCCGGTTATCATAACAGTCTTCAGGCCCATCGCGCGTAGCCGCGCGAATCTCTCGCGGATACCCTCTTTTATGACGTCTTTGAGATGGATGACGCCTAGGACAGCAGCGTTTTCCGCAACCACCAGGGGCGTACCGCCGCTGCTGGCGATACGCTCTACAATTCCTGCCAGCTCCGCTGGCATGGTGCCGCCGTTATCCCGTACAAACTTGACTACTTGTTCGGTCGCTCCTTTCCGAATTCGGCGGCCGTTAAGGTCGATTCCGCTCATGCGCGTCGTCGCAGAAAATGGAATGAACTCCGCCTCCTTCTGAGCGAACTCTCGACCTCTAATGTTGAAATCTCGTTTGGCCAGAGCAGTGATGGATCGGCCCTCCGGAGTTTCATCGGCTAACGAGGCGAGCTGCGCTGTGTCGGCGAGTCGCTCCACGGCGACATCCAGCATCGGAATGAACTCGGTCGCCATTCGATTGCCGAGCGTGATGGTGCCAGTTTTGTCCAGGAGCAAGGTATCTACGTCGCCCGCCGCTTCGACCGCACGTCCAGACATCGCAAGGACGTTGTGCTGTACGAGGCGATCCATGCCGGCGATCCCAATGGCCGACAGCAGGCCACCAATCGTCGTTGGGATCAGACATACGAGCAAGGCCACGAGCACAGGCAGGGACAGAGTCGTTCCGCCGTAAAGCGCAAACGGATGAAGACTGACGCAAACCAGCATGAAGACCAGGGTCAAGCCGGCCAGCAGAATGCTGAGCGCGATTTCATTGGGGGTCTTTTGCCGCTCTGCACCTTCAACGAGAGCGATCATGCGATCGAGAAACGTTTCACCGGGGTTGGCAGTAATTCGAATTTTGATGGAATCCGAAATGACCGTGGTACCGCCAGTTACGCCACTGCGGTCTCCTCCGCTTTCCCTGATCACTGGGGCGGATTCACCCGTGATTGCAGCTTCATTGACGGCCGCGACACCCTCGATCACTTCGCCATCGCCTGGTATGACATCGCCAGCGTCGACCCGAACGATGTTGTCCTTGCGCAGCGCGGTGGCTGCAACGACCTGAATCTCGCCGCGCGCATTGACGAGCTTGGCTTTAGTTTCAGTTCGCGTCCGGCGGAGGTTATCCGCCTGCGCCTTGCCACGCCCTTCAGCCATCGCCTCGGCGAAGTTGGCAAAGAGAACTGTGAACCACAGCCAGATCGCAATCTGGAATTCGAATCCTGCAAGACCACTACGGCTGCCAAAGAAATCACGACCGAGAATGATCGTCACGGCCAGCGCCGTGACCTCGACAACGAACATCACCGGGTTCCGAACCTGTACGCGCGGATCGAGCTTCTTTATGGATTCGCCCAGTGCGGTGCGGACAATATCACGATCCCAGAGAGAAATTACTTTTCGATCGCTCATGGATAAAGTTCCAATATCTCTTGTTAGAGATTGCTTAGTAGAGATGGCCGGCCAGCATCGCGAAATGTTCCACGATTGGTCCCAGCGCCCAGCTTGCGAAAAAGGTCAACGCTCCGACGATCAACACGACGGCAACGAGGAGAACCACAAACAGTGGTCCAGTAGTCGGAAAGGTTCCTGCGCTCACCGGTACTGATTTCTTTCCAACCAGCGAACCGGCGATGGCGAGTACTGGAATCATCATCATGAAACGTCCGAAGAGCATCACGAAACCGATCGTCCAGTTGTAGAAAGGCGTGTTGGCACTGAGTCCGCCAAATGCGGAGCCGTTGTTCGCGGCGCCCGACGAGTATGCATAGAGGATTTCGGAGAAGCCGTGCGGGCCCGGGTTAGCAATTCCAGCTAAACCCGGCTTCGTCACGACCGCCAACGCCGTCGGCAGCAGAATTATCGCTGGAAAAATAAGTATGTAGAGCATCGCGAGTTTCATCTCACGAGCTTGAATTTTCTTACCCAGATACTCAGGCGTCCGGCCAACCATCAGGCCAGCGATAAACACTGTAAGGACCGCCATCACGATCATGCCGGCGAGCCCTGTGCCTACGCCGCCAAACACGACTTCACCGAGATGCAGATTGAATAGCGGCACCAGACCGCCTATCGGCGTGAAACTGTCGTGCATTGCATTGACGGAACCGTTCGAGGCATCGGTGGTTGCGGTCGCCCAGATCGCGGAATCAACGATTCCGAACCGGACTTCCTTGCCTTCCATGTTGCCGCCGCTTTGGGCCGCGGTAGCAGATTCATCGACTCCCATGGCAGCGAACTGGGGATTGCCTCTTTGCTCTGCCCAATTACAAACGAACACGCCCATCAGAAAGAGCAGCCCCATAGCAGAAAAGAGCGCCCATCCTTGTCGCCGATCACCGGCCATTGCGCCGAAGGTGTGAGTCAGCGCGGCTCCCAGCAGGAATATCGCGATCGTTTCAAGTAGATTGGTCAGCGGCGTTGGATTCTCATAGGGATGCGCCGAATTGGCATTGAAGAATCCGCCTCCGTTTGTGCCAAGCTGCTTGATCGCGATCTGAGAAGCGACGGGCCCCTGCGCGATCGTCTGAGTTCCTTTCTCTACCGTCTTGACCTGGGTGTAAGGACTAAAATTCTGAGGTACTCCTTGCCAGATCAGGACAAGAGTGAAGACCAGGCAAAGTGGGATCAGCACCCATAGCGTGGCGCGGGTGAGGTCATACCAGAAGTTACCTATCGTCTTGGCATTGCGCCGCACGAATCCCCGAATAACTGCGATCGCAAGCGCGAGACCAGCTGCCGCCGATACGAAGTTATGAAAGGCAAGTCCAACCATCTGCGTCAGGTAGCTCATGGTAGATTCGCCCGAATAGGCTTGCCAGTTTGTGTTCGTCGTGAAGCTCGCTGCAGTGTTGAATGCTAAATCCTGCGATAGCGCTCCGAAACCTTGCGGATTTAGCGGTAAAACCCCCTGTAGGCGCTGCAGCGCGTAGAGAGTAATCATTCCGACCAGGCTGAACAACAGCAGCGACACGGCATAGCCTATCCATGTCTGCTCGGTCTTTGGATCAACTCCACCCACCCGGTAGATCAGGCGCTCGGCTGGAGTGAACAGCGGATCCATGAAGGTGCGCTCGCCCGCAAACACCTTTGCCATATACAGCCCAAGCGGCACGCTGGATATGATGATTATCAGTGAAAACAGGCCGATTTGGATAATAGCGTTTGAATTCATATTGCAGCGGTACTGGTTACAGCTTCTCAGGGCGAAGCATCGCGTACACTAGATACGCCGTCAGAGCGACGGCGCAAATCAGTCCTAGCAAGGTTTCCGCATTCATAGTCGTTCACATCCTTGCACGTAAGCTAGCGCGATCACGAAGAACGCTAGTGTTGCAATCAAGGCTACGATATCGAGCATTCTAAGCGCTCCTATCAGACCGAAAGATCTCCGCAGCTAGTCTGTCCGCAGGAAATCTCAGAGCATACGCTGTGCCAGACAAATTAGTGTTTTAATTGCTAACTTATGAG
Source organism: Candidatus Binataceae bacterium (assembly GCA_035508495.1). Lineage (NCBI taxonomy): Bacteria > Candidatus Binatota > Binatia (SeqCode) > Binatales (SeqCode) > Binataceae (SeqCode) > Binataceae bacterium (SeqCode). The sequence continues at coordinate 18,275 of DATJMX010000071.1, read as the reverse complement.
GCTGCGATGGTCACAGGCCTTTTCAAGGTGAAAAGGTTTTTTCAATTCATTTCGCATTGCGCCGGGACCCAAAGAGATCATCAAGTTGGAAGTTGAAAACGAGGTCCCCGCACCGGGAGTCCCCAAAGATGTGAGCAGCAGGATTATCAAGCCGTCCGGAAGCAACGTCCATGTCGCAAAGAAAGAAATTGGGAGCGATGTTAGCAGTCGAACGAAATACCGATGCTTACTAGCGTTGTTCTTCTTCGGATTCCGGTGCTTGTTGGCTCTTGACGCGAGGCGCTTCGGACGCATTTCAAATTGAACGCTCTGTCAAGACTCAAAAAGCAGTGCTTCGTAGCGGTCTCATCGCGCGAATCAGTTTGAGCGAAGGGCGGCCAATAGCCAAAGAGATCATCGAGGCGGCTGACTCCTCCGAGGCTTTGTATTTTGCCAATAGAACGCCATATCCTAGCCTTGGCTGCGAAGCTGCGACGCGGTGATGGACGACTCACCAGGTCTGTGGCCGGCATCAGTTGGAGAATAGGGAGTGCCAAAGACCAAAAGCGACGTAGAGATCTATTATGAAACCCGGGGATCGAGCGGTATCCCTTTGCTGTTCGTTCAGGGTTTCACCTGGCAATTGATCGGCTGGCGCGAGGGCTTCTGTCAGAAATTTGTCGACCGCGGCGCCTTTGTCATCCTGTATGACAATCGTGACGTGGGCCTGTCGCAGAAATTCGGCGGCCCGGACGAATACGACGGCGGTTATAGCTTGGAGGATATGGCGACCGACGGTTTCGCGGTGCTCGATGACCTCGGGCTGGCGAGCGCACACGTGATCGGAGCATCCATGGGCGGAATGATTGCGCAAATCATGGCGCTATCGCAGCCTTCCCGCGTGCGGTCCCTCAACCTGATTTACACCGCGCCGAGCCTTGATATGGGCTACTTCGTACAACCCGACAAGCAGGAGCCGATCGAGCTACTCGGCAAGCGCTTCGAACGCGCGGAGGCGCTTGAGAAGTTCATTGAACGGGAGCGAGCGTCGGCCTCGACGGCTTATCCCTATGATGAGGACTGGGTGCGCGAACTCGGCACGCGCGGGTATGACCGTTGTTACGCGCCCGAGGGCGTGCTGCGCCAGCTCGCGGCGATGATCAGATGGAAGTCAACGCCGGAAGCGCTCGGCGGCCTCGAGATGCCCTCCTCGATAATCCACGGTCGGGCTGACGGTCGTATCAAGGTCGAAGCGGCCCTGGATCTCGGACGTCTTCTTAAGACCTCCGAGCTACACATCTTTCCAGGCTTGGGCCATGAAATCCCAGAGCCGCTCTGGGACGAGTTCGCGACGATCATCATGCGGACCGCGGCGCGGGCCTGACGACGCGGCATATCCGAATGACACCGATGTATCTCTCGCGCGCCACCCTTGCAGCTCTTCCCGCTACTATCGCGCGTCCGCGCTTCGATCCGGCCAAAGTCAGTCGGGGTATCGTGCATCTCGGCTTTGGCGGCTTCCATCGTGCGCACATGGAGCGCTACACGCACGATCTGATGGAACGTCGCGGCGATGCCGCCGAGTGGGGTATCGTTGGTGTCGGATTGCTCGCGGCGGACCTGCGAGTCCGCGACGCGCTGGCGCCGCAGGATGCCCTTTACACCTTGGTCGAGCGGCAGGACGGAGATGAGACCGCGACAGTAATTGGATCGGCCTGCGAGGTGATCTTCGCTGGCGAGTCCTCGCGGGCGGCGCTCGAGGTGATCGACGATCCTGCCATTCGGATCGTCAGCCTCACCGTTACCGAGAACGGCTATTGCCGCAACGCCGAGACCAGGACACTCGACCGTGACCATCCATTTATCGTCCATGATCTTGCGCATCCCGACGCGCCGCGCAGCGCGATAGGAATATTGGTCGAAGCCTATCGACGGCGGATGGCTGCGCACGCTCGCGCTTTTACGGCGCTGACCTGCGACAATATCCAGCACAACGGCATAGTGCTGCGGGATGCAGTGCTCACACTTGCGGGCTGGCGCGATCGGGCGCTGGCTGACTGGATAGAGGCGAACGCCGCGTTTCCGAGCACGATGGTCGACCGGATAACGCCGGTCACCACGCCCGCGCAAATCGAAGATTTCACCGCCCGCTTCTACCTTGTCGATCGCTGGCCAATTTTCTGCGAGCGCTTTCGGCAATGGGTGATCGAAGACAATTTCGTGGCCGGTCGTCCGGCGTGGGAGGATGTCGGCGCGCAATTTGTGGCCGATGTCGCGCCGTATGAATTCATGAAGCTGCGGCTCCTCAATGCCAGCCATCTTGCGATCGCCGGGCTCGGCAGGCTGATGAACTACTCATACATCGACGAGACGATCCGCGACCCCGCGCTGCGCAGCTACATGAGTGCGCTGATGGATCGCGAGACCGGGCCGACGTTGCCTGCGGTGCCGGGTGTCGACCTCGATGGGTACAAGGCTCAACTGATCGAGCGCTTCGGCAACGTGGCGATCAAGGACACGGTCGATCGGGTCAACGCCGACGCACCGATAAACCTGCTGCTCGAGCCGATTCGCGATCGGCTGGCTGCCGGCGCAAGCGTAGATCTGCTGGCACTCGCGCTCGCCGCCTGGATGCGGCGCGTAACGGGCGTGGACGAGAGCGGAAAGCCGATCAGCGTCGTTCATCCGATGGCCGATCTTTTGCGCGAGCAAGCCACTGCCGGCGGCCCCGACCCGCGCCCGCTGCTGAGCATCCGCAAGCTCTTCGGCGACCTTATCGATCACGGCGCGTTTGTGACCACGCTCAAAACATGGCTCACATCGTTGTTTACGGATGGCGCCGCCGCGACGCTTTCCAACGCTCGCCGCATGCTTAGCTTCTAACCGGACTGCTCACTCTAGATAAGTAACAATGCAGCTGACAAATATCGAAGAGGCGCTGCCGCCAACCGCGGTAGTGCCTGATACAGGACCCAGTGCGGGCAAGGGCGCCGAGCGCCTTGGCCGCCTGCCGCTCGGACGGAAGACGGGCTACGCGGCGGGCCAGCTCGTCGAATTGATCGTCGGCAGCATGCTCAACGTCTTCGTGCTGTTTTACGTCACCGCCGTCTGCGGATTGCCGGGCGGATTGGCCGGCCTTGCGCTCGGCGCGGGGATAGATGATGGCCTTGTCGATTATCGCCTTCGTATCGATCATCCCCGACGCGGCGGACGAACACGAGCATCTGTTCGGCGCCCGGCGTGAAGGCCTCTATTTCGCGAGCTGGTCGTTTGCCAACAAGGCGGCGACAGGGATGGGCGTGCTGATCGCGGGCCTGTTGCTTCAGCTTGTCAACTTCCCGGCGCATCTGGCGGAACGCGGCGCCGCAGCGGCGTTACCCGAGCGAACGGTGGCATGGCTCGGGTTCGCCGGCGGGCCCGGGGCGGCGCTCTTTTCAATCGGGGGAATCGCGCTGATGCTGCTCTGCCGGATCAACAAGCAAAGCCATACACAGATCATCGCCGACCTGGCCGCGCGCAAGCGCGCGCCCGAGACGCTCGATTCGATCAGGGCTTGATCGCCACCGCAAGGATTCCGTGGCGAAGGTTGTGTGATGGCGGATCTATGGCGAGCTCAGCCTTTATGTCGGCGCGGGCGGCCGCGCGCAGCTCGACGGGCAGGTGACCCAGAAAATTCCCGAACGAACTCGCCTCTGAAAATCGAATCAACTCTTCGGGCGATGCTTCCGGATAATCGCGACTCCTGGTCTCGAGTCTCGCGATTGTAAAACCTGCTTCCGTGAGCAAGTCGCGTAATTCGTCGGGCGTGACGCGATACGTCACCGGGCCCGCTGCCTGCGGATACTGATTATATGGCGGCCGCTTCATTATGCGTTCGCGGATCCCATGCAGCGGGTTGGCGTTGCCTTTAATTCCGGTCGCGAGGCCGAGGCGCCCGCCCTCCTTCAGCACCCGCAAGACTTGTCGAAGTGGTCCGCGTTTATCGGGCAGCCAGTGAAACACTGCATTCATGTATGCCACGTCAAACTCGTTCTCGCTGAATTCGCCAAGGTCGTTGGCATCGGCGACTCTGAAGCTCAGGCGAGAGTGACTTTTCTGATTCGCAATCTCGATCCGCATCGGCAGCGGATCGATTCCAACGACGCGGCCTTGCGGGCCCACCAGCGTCGCCACGTATTCGGCGAGAAGCCCTGTCCCTGCGCCGATGTCGAGAACCGTATCACCAGGATTGATGCCGATTTCAGCGATCAATCGCTTTCCGGTTCGGAACTGACGCTCCAGGGAAATTCGTTCGTATTCCTCGGCGAGTTGTTTGGTATCCAGCTCGAGACTGACCGGCGCCATTCATCCTCCTATCACGCTGTATCTGAATCACCAGATTCAGCAGTTAGTCATTGAATCGAGCGGCCGGATGGCGATCCCGCCGTGCGACGGAAAACCGTTTCGACGTTAGCCTGCAGGTCCCGCGATATAGCCCGCAAATCGAGCGCCCCCGGTCTTTTGCATGGTAACCATCGACACAGCATAAGTCCCGCTGCGCAGCGGCAGACGCGGCGCGATCACGATCGCACTGAATCTCGGTTCGCTAGCCTGAGATGCCGCTGCGGTCGCCGAGCGGCTTGGCCGCCTGCCGCGCGGACCGCACTCTGTGGTTGGTCTCAGGTCGACGAAAGCGCTTCGGCACCGCTTATGAGATCGAGAATCTCGGTGGTCACGGCTTCCTGGCGCAAGCGCCGCGCGAGTTTCGTGAGATCCTCTGACTTGTTTCCGATATTTTGATGCGCGGCTTCCATCGTGCGAAAGCGAGTTGAGTTCTCACTGAAGAACGATTGCATCGCAGCATTCTCGAGCGATGCGAAAAAGTATTCGCCCACGATATCGTCGAACAGCAATTGCGGACTCAGGTTGATCAACGGGGGCATCGGCAGCGGCCGCTTCCCGATTGGCGGCGCTTCGAGCGGCAGCAGCCGACGCTGCTCAATTCGAGCGAACTGACTGCCGGCGTTTTGCGCGTAAATCACTTCGAGTTCCGTGATTCTTCCGTCGCTGAACCTGCTGTATACCTCCGCCGCAACGCGTCGCGCCGCAGCGGTGACGCCCGCGCAGTGGGTCGCCATCGGCAGCACGAGATCCGGTTTCAAGCCGCGCTCGTGACTTATTTGACCTCCGCGCGATCCGACCACGATCAACACGAACGGTTTCGCGCCGATCTTGGTCAGATGCTGGAGCAGTTGTTCATTGAACCCGCCGCACAATCCATGTTCGGCGCAGAATACTATGATCGCGGACTTGGTATTTCCGGATCTCTGAGCGGGAGCGCGAGCGCCCGGCAGCAGCTCGGCGGCATCGGATAGCGCTTCGCGAATCATTTCCGAGTACTTCCGTATGGCTTCGAGCGACCTGAGCGCCTGCTGCATTTGCGACGCCGCGATCGCTCGAATCGCGGCCACGATGTTCTTGAGTTCATCGAGCGATCTCAGCCGCGTCGCAATCTCTCGTTCCTGGGCCATGCCGCTAACCTGCAGCGCCCACGCTCAATCTCCCGGCCATCGCCGCGACCGCGGAGGCAAGCTCGCGGCGACTATCCTGGTCGAGATCGCCAGTGCTGTTGATTCGGCGGCCGCATTCGATGCCTTTTCCGTTCAGCCATTCCCCTACCTGCCGGCGCAGGTCCTGAGCCCGGTCGAGGGGGATGCGATCTATTAACTTCTCGTCAATCGCGATCAACAAAGCCACCTGGTGAGCGAGCGAGAGCGGTTCATATTGCGGCTGAGTCAGGACTGCGCGAATGCGGCGGCCGTGCTCGATAATCGCGTGCGTGCGTTCATCGATCATCCCGCCGAACCGCGTGAAGATTTCGAGCTCGAGAAACTGCGCGTACTCCAGTCTCAGAGTCTCCGCGAGCTTGCGCATCGCCGGCGACTGCGTTTTTCCTCCGACCCGTGAAACGCTTCTGCCAACATTGACCGCGGGCTTCTGTCCTTCGTGGAACAAGCGCGGATCGAGGACGATTTGTCCGTCGGTGATCGAGATCAGGTTCGTAGGTATGTATGCCGACAAGTTGCCTTCCTCGGTCGCGGCGATCGGAAGCGCGGTGAGAGAACCTCCACCACGAGCACGACTGAGTTTGGCGGCGCGCTCCAGCAGCCGCGAATGTATATAAAAGATGTCGCCGGGATATGCCTCGCGCGCGGGAGGATTGCGCAACAGCAACGACAGTTGCCGATAGATCACGGCATGCTTGCTCAGATCGTCGATGATCAGCAGTGCATCGCCGCCGTGCTCGGAAAAATACTCGGCCATCGAGCACGCGGCGTACGGCGCCAGCCACTGAACGCCCGGCGGGTCGTCGGCCGGCGCATAAACAAAGATACAGCGTTGCGGCGCGCCGTATTTTTCCACCGCGTCGATCACCTGGTTGACCGAAGACGTCTTCTGCCCGACGGCGCAGTAAACGCAGATGACCTCGGTGTCGCGTTGATTGATCATCGTATCGATCGCGACCGCGGTCTTGCCGGTTTCGCGATCGCCGATGATCAATTCGCGTTGGCCCCGCCCGAGCGGCACCATCGCGTCGATCACAATAAGACCGGTATTGAGCGCGGTGTTTACGAAATCGCGATCGACGATCGCGGGCGCGGGCCGCTCAACCGGCTCGAATGATTTAGCTTCGATTGCCGCGCCACCATCCAGCGCCACGCCGAGCGCATTGACCGTGCGTCCGAGCAGCATCTCGCCTACAGGAACACGGGCGACGGTGCCGGTGCCGCGCACCAGGCTGCCGGCCGCCACTGCTCCCGCCGACGAGAGCAGTGCACATCCGATCAAGTCGGGATCAAGAGTGAGAACGATCCCAGCGACCGGCTCGGCGCCGTCGGCGCATTCGAACAGCAGCAATTCGCCGAGCCTCGCATCGGGCAGACCCCGAACGCTCGCGACGTCGTCGCCGATCCGCTCGACCCGCCCGATCATGTCGAGCTGAGGTTCAATTTTAAGCCGATCGATCGCGTCCTGCGCTTTGAGCAGTCGCGTGCTCACCGACTCAATCAGGGTGCTCATTTCTACGCAGTTCCTTCATCGCCGCGGCCAGGCTGTCGCGCCAATTGAAACGCAGGATTGCGTGCGGGAAAGTCAGAACAGTACCGGCAACGAGATTCGTGTCGTCCTGAAATTCGATTTTTACCTCAGTGCCAAGGCGTTTCATCAGTTGCGCGCGCCACTCCGTTTGCTGCTGAGCCACGAGCGGATGCGCGGTGGTCACGATCAAAGATTCGGGATTCGACCCGGCCAGAAGCGTCGCGCGTTCTTGCGGCGGCATCCGATCGAGATAGGCGGTAACCCGCCCCAGAAACTGGTGTTCGATCGAGTCATCAGTAGATTCGCGGAGCAGATGCTCGGCCAGATTCGTCGCGAGATTCGCGCTCTGCTGGTAGAGTTCAGTGCTCGCGGCGGTGCGCTCTTGCTCGAGGCGCGCCAGCGATTGATCGCGGATTTTTTTGGCTTCGCCGTGAGCTTCGTCGATTACCTTTTGACGTTCGGCTGAGGCCTGCGCGCGAGCCTGATCAAGTAGTTGCTGACGTTCGCTTTCGAGCTGTGCTTTTCTGTGTTCGGTTTCCAGCTTGAGTTGCTCGACGGTTTCCTTTTGCGCTGACACCTCCGACAAGGCCCGTGAGATCTCTTCCTTGCGCCGCGCGACGATTGTCTTCACCGGCTTGAAGAGAAAACGCTGCAGCAGCCAGACCAGGACCAGGAAGTTCGCTGCTTGCAGAGCGAATGTCCACCAACTGAAACTCATTTCACGGCGAATGGATTGGCAAACAGCAGCAGCAGCGCGACAACGAGACAATAAATCGCCATCGTTTCAATCATCGCGAGGCCGACGAACAGCGTGCGCGACAACGAACCAGCCGCCTCCGGCTGGCGCGCGATTCCTTCCATCGCGGCGACGATCGCGCGACCCTCGGCCAGGGCCGGACTGATCGAGCCGACCGCTACCGCGATCACCGCGCCGATTATGCTTAACATCTGAACCGTCATTACGAGACCTCCGTCACTTCGCGATCGCGCCGATCCCGCCGCCGATATAAACCGCGGCGAGAACGCTGAAAATGTATGCCTGCACCAGTCCGACCAGGATCGCGAAGGCCATGAACGGGATAGGTACAAGCAGCCCCGCCAGCGACAGGATAATCGCGATCACCAGCTCATCGCTCATGATGTTGCCGAAGAGGCGCATCGCAAGTGAGAACGAGCGGGTCATTTCGGACAAGATATTCAAGGGCAGCATAACCGGGTTCGGTTCAAGGTAGCCCTTTAAGTAGTGAACAACTCCTTGAATGCGGATCCCGTAGAAGTGCACCGAAAAGAAGACGATCGTCGCCAGAGCGGCCGGCGTTTCTATCGAAGCGGTGGGCGCTTTCACTCCTGGCACGATTCCCGACAGGTTCGCCGCTACCAGGAAGACAAACAACGTGCCCAACAGCGGCACGAACGGACCGGGATCGCGGCCCAGGATGCCTTGAATCTGCTCTTCGATGCTTTGGACGAGGCTTTCGATGATCGCCTGCCAACTGCCGGCCCGCACTTGAAAACCGCGCGTGGCGATCCAGCAACAAGTTGTCAGCACGAGCATCAATCCCCAGGTCGTCACGACCGTGGTGCTGATTGGGACGAAACCGAGGTGAAAGACAACGGCGGCGTGCAGCGGCGATTCGTTCATACGCTCCCCGCCATCGCGACGCGGTCCTTGTTCACCATCATCGCACGCGCAAGTTGGAATCCGACGAAACTCGCGATCAGGGCCGCCGCACCCTGCCTGGCGCAGAGCGTAAACGCGGCGGCGATCAACAGGATGCGCACCAGGTGAATGACAGCCGCCTTCCATGCTAGGCCGCCGCGAACGTAAAGGTCCACGTTCCAACGTAGCGCCGAGAAATAGCCGGTGCCGATCAATGCGCCGAGTACGCTGTAGATCAGAAGCCGCGCAACGATAACCTCGTTCATTCGCTGTTCATCCTTTTCCAGACCGACCAGAAGCCCGCGGCCGCGCCCGCGAATACCAATGCCGCACTCCAAAACACCCCCGAATTAAAAGCTCGGTCGAGCCAGCGTCCCACGAAGGCACCCAACAGAATAGGCGCAACCATCGTCCACCCGAACCTGCCCATCATCGCCAGCGAGCGCGCCAGTGGCCATTCGCCGAACTTTAACCAATGCTCGCGTCTGCGCCGCGCAAGCTCGACCGCTTCCTCCAATTCGCCCTCTCCGGGTTTCGCGTCACTGTCTTCTTGTTCATTGGTGCTCACGATGGTCCGTGGTCATTCCTGCGGTTTCGACTTGATGGGGCGATCCAGCGGCCGCAGGTATCTATAAATCTGCCGAATCGCGGCGTGCTCGAGGCGCAGTGCCCCCGACCGCGCCGATTGTTCAACCTCGACGTTTCGTATCATCTGCGCGAGCACCTGGCCGCGCAGAGCCGCAAGATCGTCGCTCACCACCGCCTCGCGCGTCGCGACTTCGACTCTGTTGCCATCCCGGACGCGCAGGACGCCGCCGCGCACCGCGACGTAGCGCTCGATGTTCCGGCTGTCACGCCATCGCATCACGCAAATCGCGAGCGTGGTGAGAAAGTCCGCATGATGCGGTTCGATGCCGAACGCACCAGTGGAATCTTCTGCGCGCACATAGTGGACGTTATCCTCGTCGATCGCGATCTCCGTAGGTGTCGTGACGATGAACTTCATCGCAGTTCAGGGCTGCCCTTTGCGCGCGGCGAGTTCCTTCTGCCGCGCATCCTCGAAAGTGCCGATCATATAGAATGAAGCTTCGGCCCAGTCGTCTCCCTCGCCTGAGAGTATGGCGGTGCAGCCCTTGAGCGTATCTTCAATCGCAACCGTTTTTCCGGGAATTCCGGTGAATTGCTCGGTGACCAGGAAGGGCTGCGTGAGAAAACGCTCGAGGCGCCGGGCGCGCGCAACAGTCCGCCGATCCTCGGCGCTCAATTCCTCGATACCAAGGAGCGAGATGATTTCCTGCAATTCCCGGTAACGCGCGATCGTTCGCCGCACTTCCTCGGCCACCGCGTAATGTTCTGCGCCAACGACTCGCGGATCGAGAAGCACCGATGTCGAGGCCAGAGGATCGATCGCGGGGTAGAGGCCCTGCGCCGCCATGTCGCGTGACAAGACGACCGAGGAATCCAGATGCCGGAAAGTCTCGACGACAGCAGGGTCGGTGAAGTCGTCGGCCGGCACGTAGACTGCCTGAATCGCGGTCACCGAGGCGCCGGCCACAGATGCGATTCGTTCCTCCAGCTCTGCGATCTCGGTCGCCAGGGTCGGTTGATAGCCGACGCGCGAAGGCAAACGTCCGAGCATCCCGGACACTTCTGCGCCGGCCTGGACAAAGCGGAAAATGTTGTCCATCAGCAGCAGCACGTCGCGCCCCACAACGTCGCGAAAGTATTCCGCGACGGTCAGCGCGGTCATCGCCACGCGCCAGCGCGCACCCGGCGGTTCGTTCATCTGGCCGAAGATAAGCGCGGTGCGATTGAGCACGCCTGACTCGCTCAACTCGGCCAGCAACTCGTGTCCCTCTCGCGAGCGCTCGCCGATCCCGGCGAACACCGAGATGCCCGAGTATTTCTCGACGGTGCTGCGGATCAGCTCCATGATGAGAACCGTCTTGCCGACTCCGGCTCCGCCGAACATCCCCGCTTTGCCGCCGCGGGCGAGGGGAGCGAGCAGATCCGCGACCTTGATTCCGGTGCCGAAGACCTCGCGCTTGTGATCCTGACGGCTGATCGAGGGCGAAGCCCGATGAATCGGCCAGTGGGTGATCTCCGCTCCGAAAGCGCCGCGATTGTCGATCGGAAGTCCGAGCACATTCATCAACCGCCCGAGCACCTTTTCGCCGACTGGCGCGCAAATCGGACTGCCTGTCTGCTGGACGACGGCGCCGCGGCCCAAGCCTGCGCTACTTTGCATCGCGACGCCGCGAACTGTGCGCCGATCGAGATGCTCCTGGACCTCGACAATTATTGGGGCGTCCCCGTTCAGCCCGATCTCGAGGGCATCGTTGATGGCAGGGAGTCGCTCCGACGGAAACTCGACGTCGATGACGGAGCCACGTATGCGCGTGACGGATCCTTGCGATCGTTCCTGGTCGAACTTTGATTTGGCAGCGGGATCTTTCACGGGAAGTGCGCGCTGGCAAGGTTGTTTCTGCCACAGGGCTCGATGCAAAGCGATGCTTTGCAGGCGCTTCACTTCAAGGACAGATTTCATCCTGACCAGCAGGCATTCGATGCCCTTATAATAGCGCCGAGTGCGTGTCAGGTTCGAGGCACGTCCATCGCTCCACCGCGGCAATCTGATGCAGAGTCAGATATTGGTGAATGGCTCGATACTGTCGGATCTGCACATCACCGGTAGCGATCCGCGAATGTCCACGAAGCACGCGGGCTGTTTCGGATAACAGTGAAGCCGTTCAGGCTTCGCCGTCAGATCACGAGGTTCGCAGGTAGCGGACCACCAGGCGCGTTACGTCGTCCACAAACTGCTGCGCTTTCTTATCGGCAAGGATGTCTGGGCGGCGCAGGACTGCCGCATGGGTCAGCGCTTCCACTACTGTCACCAAGACGAAGGCCGCGAGATCGAGATCGGCTACATCGATCTCGTCGCGATGCGCTTCGAGATAGCCGCGAACCAGTTGATAGCCCTCGCGGACATTGGCCTCGATATTTTCGAGCCGTCCGACACGCGGGATCTGTTCCGCAAGCACGCCATGCAGCCGCGGATTGACGCGGTGACCGTCGATCGCAACTGAAACGAATTCGCGCGCCGCGGCCTCGATCGGCAGCGCCGCCGCCTTGACCAGGGCCTGGCGCGTCACCGCGGAAATTTCCTGCATGTGGCGGTCAATAACCGCCGCCACCAGCGCCTCCTTGCTCGGAAAGTACTGGTAGAGCGAACCGATACTGACGCCGGCCACCTCGGCAATCCTGTTGGTGCTCGCCCGCTCGTAACCTTCTCTTATCAAAATGCGAGTAGTCGCTTCGAGAAGCGCATCGACGGTAGAACGCGATCGCTCCTGAGAGGCGGATTTTCTGGGGTTTGTTTGCAGTTTCAGCGCCATCGGTTCCGGCTCACAATGCGAGTTTCCTGATTATGAGCGATCACTTATATTCTAGCAATGATGGAAACGCAAGTAACAACGATGCCCGGACCAACAGGAAGCAGGCCCATGAGTAGACAAACACCCGATTATGGTCTCGATGGAGGCAGAGCCGTTCGCGCGATGTTCGTCGTTGGCCCGGCGGCGGCGATCGGCGGTTTCCTTCTCGAACGATGGACTGTGAGCCAGCACCTCGGCCTGGCTTGCACGCTTCAAATTGTTGGCTTGAGCTTTCTGGTCCTCGCGGTTCTCATGTTCGCCAGCAGCCGCTTCGGCAAGTTCCACGCACGCGACCGCATTATCGCGCGCCTCAAGCTCGGCGGCGACGAAACCGTGCTCGATGTCGGTTGTGGCCACGGGCTCCTGCTGATTGCCGCCGCCAAGCTGCTGCCGCGAGGTCGCGCGGTAGGCATCGATCTGTGGTCGCAGTGGCAGCAGTCCGACAATTCGCGTGAAGCCACGCTGACAAATGCCGCGCTGGAAGGAGTCGCGCAGCGAGTCAGCGTTCATGACGGGGACATGTGCAAAATGCCCTTCGCCGACCGCAGCTTCGACGCCGCCGTCGCCCACTTCGCAATCCATAACGTTCCCAGCCACGAAGGACGCCGCGAAGCAATTCGTGAAATCGTGCGCACCCTCAATCCCGGCGGCCAAGTGGCGATTTCCGACTTAAACGGGAGCAGGCTCTACGCCGACGAGTTGCGCAAATCGGAGATGGTTGATGTGGAAATTTCCGGTCTCAGTTTTTGGACGTTCCCACCCGCACGCACCGTGACCGCAAGGAAGCCCTCGCAACCAGTCTGATCGAAATACCATTACCTGGACAAGGAGCAGGAACATGGACCAAGTCAGCACGCTGGAACGAATATTCAGCTACAAGGCAAAGGCCAACCACGAGGTTCTCGCGGCAATGCGACAATTTGACGATACCTCTCCGGCAAAGGAGATCGCCATCCGGGTCCTCAACCACACTTATACTGTCGACCGGATCTTCGCGGGGAACTTGACGGGAACCGAGCACGGATACAGCTCGCCCAACCCGGGCCAGGCGCCATCGATCGAAGAACTATCCGCGGCGATCATGACCAGCGATCAATGGTACATCAACTATGTATCGCTTCTGAATGAAGCGCAGTTGGCCGAGCTCATCGACTTTACTTTTACCGATGGCTTGCCGGGCCGCATGTCACGCGAAGAAATGCTGATGCACATAACAGTTCATGGCGAATACCATCGCGGGCAAATCGGTTTGATCATGATGCAAAACTCGATCATGCCTCCAGGCGATGGCTTCACGACTTTTTTGCACAAGGCCGAAGCCTCAGCCCGCCGGCGCCTCGGCTGATCCAATTCTTGATATCGGTACCTCAAGTGCATTCAGCCGAGGGTCAATTCGCGAAGGCACCTGTTATCCGGCGATGTTTTCTTCTGAACCGGGAATTCGAAAGGGAGTGAAGCGTTACCTTCGCTCAAAAGCGCATCAAGGTGACGGATATGAATCAGTCGGCTGATATTTGATTAAGGCAAAAGCAACCTTGCGTCTCGCCCATCTGCAAGCGCGAGACGCAAGGGTCTGGCCGCAACGGTTCAGTTAACCTTTCTTTCGCCGCTCGGCCCAGCGCTTCTTCATAGCTTCCGAAAGTCTTTTTCGACCCGCCGCAGTAATGCCACCAGCGCGCTTTTTGTTGTCAGCGCTCGGTGCTGAGCTCTTCGGCCTTCCGGTCTTCCGAGGAGCGGAGTTAGGGCCTTCCAGCGCAGCGATCGCGCGATCGAGCTGATCTCGTTCTTTCTTCAGTTCTTGTACGATGCTTTCGATACTCACGTTTAACCTTCCTGGAGAGAATCAAGTCCAATCCCCTTCATATCATGTGATGCGCGCGACTTCCATTCTGCGCAAGGCGGCACTTAAAGCTGGAGGTGAATGGGAAAGCGGCCCTGGTTATTAGACCTTCCATGTCGGAGGTCAGTTAAGATTGCCGGGGATCGCGGAGTAGAAGCCAAGTTCTTCCTACGACTTATGGGCAAGGCTATCTCACACTCCTAACAATGAGACGCCTCGCGATATTCGTGGTCTTGCCGCTCACTTCGTATGCCGCGACCGGGCCCCTGGCAACCCGGCATCGCAGAGAAGCGTGGCCATCGAAAGATTCCCTCGAAGCGATATGGCCGGAACGCTGGAGCGCTTGGAAACATCCGCCGAACGGCATTAAACTGTTGGGAGCGCAGTCCCTTAGGATGCTTTCTCGCAGCAGACAAAACCAATCAGTTGGAGTAATCGCGCATCCCGATTGTCTAACCGGTGAAAGAAGTGAGCGATGAGCGAATATATTCCTCCCAAAGTATGGACCTGGAACAAGGCGAGCGGCGGACGGTTCGCAAACATCAACCGACCCATCGCAGGACCAACACACGACAAGGATCTGCCCGTCGGGCGCCATCCCTTGCAGCTCTATTCTCTCGGCACGCCGAACGGCGTGAAAGTCACGATAATGTTGGAGGAACTCCTGGCCTTGGGGCACAGCGGCGCGGAGTACGACGCGTGGCTGATCAATATCGGCGCGGGAGATCAGTTTGGCAGCGGCTTCGTCGCCATAAACCCGAACTCCAAGATCCCGGCGCTGCTGGATCGCAGCGGCGCCACGCCGATTCGGGTTTTCGAATCCGGCGCGATCCTGCTCTACCTCGCTGAGAAGTTCGGCGCCTTCGTGCCAACCGAGGCCGCGGCGCGCGCCGAATGCCTGTCATGGCTCTTCTGGCAAATGGGCAGTGCGCCTTACCTGGGCGGCGGGTTCGGGCACTTCTATGCCTACGCCCCGGAGAAGATCGAATACGCAATCGACCGGTTTGCCATGGAGGTGAAGCGACAGCTCGATGTGCTCGACCGGCGCCTTGCGCAGAGTGAGTATATCGCGGGAAGCATTTACACGATCGCCGATATGGCCATCTGGCCATGGTATGGCGGGCTGGCGAAGGGCGTGCTTTACGGCGCCGCCGAGTTCCTGAGCGTGCCCGAATACAAGAACGTAAATCGCTGGGCTGACTCGCTCATGGAGCGGCCGGGTGTGAAGCGCGGGCGGATGGTCAACCGCGTTTACGGGGAGCCATCGAGCCAGTTGCACGAACGCCACGACGCTGGCGATTTCGATACCCGGACGCAGGACAAGCTCGCCGCAAAAAGTTGAGCTTCATCGGGCGACGGGCTTACCCGGCGGGCTTTTGGAATGTTTCAGGTCATCGTAACTACTAATTTCAGTGGTTGCTTGTGGCCGATTGTACGTCATGCGCGTGCTTGAGTGCCGCGGGGCGTGACGGAGATCGGCACGAGGCTGGGCTATTGGCAAGGGCACGATGCGTTTTGCTCTGGAGATAAACGATGGAAATCGAAATCGATCACGTCGCGATGCCGGTGGCGGACATCGAACGCTCGGTGGCGTTCTACGGCCGCGTGCTCGGTGCCGTCGCCGACGGCCTCGACAAGTGGCGAGCAGGCAAATGGCCAATTGTCAGTATCAGCTTTGGACATCACCGCTTCAATCTTCATCCCGCGACGAACGACTTCACGCTGAAAGCCGCGCATCCGGCGGTGGGCGGCGGCGACTACTGTTTTGTATGGTCGGGAACTCCCGATTCGGCGATCGCCCACCTGAAACATCACGGCATTGAGATCATCGAAGGACCGGTCACGCGAATCGGCGGGCGCGGCAAGGGGGTCAGTGTTTACTTCCGCGACCCCGACGGCAACCTGCTCGAGTTGATTAGCTATCCGGCCTCCGCCGCGTCCTGACGGCTTGCCTCTGTTGCGGAGCTTCAGCGGCACACGCCACTAGCAAGAACGCGAGCGCCGGTATCCTTAATCCGGCGAACATGCAGTGATTACATGGTTGCAAGCATAGCGCGCTACTTGACGCCGCGCGGTCGTAGCCGCTGCGGCGGACGATCCGTAGGAATCCAGATGTTGCGAAGATTGGCTGCGTTTCCAATCGCGATGCTCATAACGCTTGCTTGCGCTTCCGGAGCGTTGCCTCAAGAGCATCTGCTTGGACAGCACGGGCCAAATACACTAAGCGGACCGACACCGCTCGTGAGGCTAAGCGCGCCGATAGTGGCTGCGGCAGCAGGGCCGGCCACGGCGGCCGAGATCAGCGAACAACTCCCAGGGCTGGTAATCGTTGGGACAATAACGTTCCGCGAATTCATGCAAAGGGTGGAGAGCTCCAACCTCGCACTCGCTGCCGAACGTTACAACGTACCGATTGCCAAGGCGCAGCTGATCGCGTCTCGCGTCTACCCAGATCCGCAGCTTCAGGTCGGCGGGGGTGGAGATATAACCGGTCAGGGACAGGTCAATACCGTAATCGCCGGGCTCAACCAGGGCATCTTGCTAGGCGGCAAAATCGGAGCACGAGAGGACGCGGCGCGGGCGACCTTGAAGTCCACCGATGCCGGCGTTGCGGATTATCTGCGCAATCTGCGCGGGCAGGCCGCCGATGCCTTTATCGACGGCGTCATCGGAATTCTCAAGCTGCGGCGCGAATACAAAGGCCTGGAGCGCTCGCGGCAGTTGATCGAAGTAAATCAGGAGCGTTTGAAAAAGGGCGAGATCTCAGAAGATGAATTGCTGCGTACCCGGATCGCCGAGCTCGAAGCTCACAGCGACTTGTTCGATTCGCAGTCGGCCCTGCACCAGACCCTGGGTGGCCTGATGGGATTCATGGGTGCGCATCAGGCCGAGGGACTAATCGCGCCAGTAGGTAATCTCGAAGAACCGCCGCGCGATTTCTCAGTTGATGAGCTAATCGGCAAGGCGGTCGCCAGCCGCTACGACGTGGTCGCGGCGCGCTACGCGCTCGAGAGCGCTCAGGCTCAATATCGTCTGGCGCGCGCGGATAGAATCCCCGATCCGATACTGGGCGCTGAATATGACCATTTCACAAGGGTCACAAATCCAATCGATCCCTCGCCAGCGTGGGACGCAGTGGTGGCGTCAATCACCGTGCCGCTTCCACTTTCCAATCTCAATCACGGCAATCTGGATGCGGCTTATTACCAGGTGCTGCAGAGCCAGAAGGCGCTCGAAGCAGCACAGCTCCAGGCGGAAATTGACGTCCGGACTGCCTATCAGCATTACCGATTGGCGGTAACCGGCACGCAGGAGTTCGGCGGCGCGCTGATGCGCGATGCTGACAACCTGTACAAATCCAAGCTGCTCAAGTTGGAAAAAGGATCGGTCGGCCTGATAGATATACTCGACGCGCATCAGGCACTTGATCAGCTTTACATGGACTATTACAACGCGCTGAAACGGGAGGCTCAGGCGCTGGTTAATCTGGAGCAGGCCGCGGGCATCTGGGATGTCGATTTTTAAGTTCGCCGATTGGCAGCGGCCAGTCCTAGCGCGATCGCCGTTACAAAAGTGTTCCGCGCAAAATGATACGAGCGAGGCTGAAATATATTACTAGCCCGGTCACATCGACCAGAAATCCTCGCGATAGTGATTTTTTAGATCGAAGAACAGTCCTGGCCTGATCCCGAAGGCGGTGGTCTCACCTTCGTAGATCCGCTCGCGGCAGCGGATCTCTTCTGCCCGGATTCTCGCCAGGTTGTTTGCTTGATCGCTGGTCCGCAGGTCTTCGCCGTAGATCTCGACGCTACCGACGCCGTCGCCTTTCACCTGCGCCTCGCCGTAGATCTGCGGTTGCGCGTTATCATAATAGTAATTGCGCAGCTTAAGGTCTGCGGTAGTACGCGCTGACAGCTGTAAGAAACCACTGAATCGAGGCCAGGCTCTGGTTCTGATTCCACACGAAAAATCAAGTTGGTCGTGCTCTTCGTCATCCCGAACTGAGAATCGACTATTACTATTCGCTCGCGGTCTTCGCCATTTTCGAAATAATAGTAAATACCTTCGCGCTCCATCAGCCGGCTGATGAAGTCGAGGCAGTTTTCTTCGTATTGGCGGACGAAGTCGAGTTGTGGGTAGCTGCCGTTCAGCCGCATCATGAAATCCACGTCTCGGTTGAGTCCAGAGTTAATCAGCACCGCCTCGATGATCTCCGCCACGCTCTTGTTGATGTAGTAATCGGAATAACGATAGCGGCCGAGCTGGCTTAATCGCGGCTCCA
>DATJMX010000070.1 GCA_035508495.1 Candidatus Binataceae bacterium | reverse complement strand
CCGCAATCGCCAGCCATACGACGCCTGACGCTTGCGACGCTGGACGTTTGCGACGGTTCTATGCGCCCTGCGCAGGGATGGCTGCGACATGGTGGGTGAGGATAGAGTCGAACTAACGGAGGTCGTAAGACCAGCAGATTTACAGTCTGCCCCCGCCCCCTACGGGAATACTCACCCGAGTGTGAAAGAGCCTCACACGCGGGCGAATCGGCAAAAAACTATGCGCCTGCTGTGGGCTCTACGGGATCGTCGTAATAGTAATCTTCCATAGAATTTGCCCACGGTCAGAATAACAGAACCGCTGATGAGCAATCAATTGTTGGGAACGTGAGCTAGGGTTTGACGCAGGCGACGCCCACGGGGAGCGCCACCCGCGATGCGATCGGCGGGTTAACGAGCGCCACGAACTTGTGCGCGATGTCCCACCGCAGGTCATCGGCGCGGCCACCTGCGGCGTGATGCTCGGCCACAGACCTCAAAACCTGCAAACTTCAATAGCTTATTCGCGCCAGCGCATTAATTCGCGGATGACGAGGCGGCATTTCGGAGCGCAGCGGTGGAAGCCTCGGTGCGTTTCTTCAGGCCTGCCATTATTATGTCGGCGACGCCGCCGTAGTTGCCGTTGAAGTGATGGCCGCCGGTTCTTTTGAAGACTTCGGCGCCGTGGGTTTGGAGGGTTGGGCAGGCGGTGTTTGTTTCTTCCTCACCGTAAAAGCATTGCACCAGTTGCGGCGGAATCCTGGTTGCTTCCGGTATTACGGGCAGGGCGTCGGGGCCGGGTGGCTCGCCCAGCCAATCGCCGACTGAGATTTCGAAATCGGCGGACTTGGAGACCCCCAGGAGCACGACCAGCGCGACTTGATCGCGCATACTCTGGGGCAATCTGTTGTAAGCGAAAGGCAGCACGTCGGCGCCGAATGAATAGCCAATCAGGGCTACCTTGTTGGCGTGCCATTTGTCGGTGAATGTCGCGATCAGGGTTTCGACTACCTTCGTGATCTGGTCGGGAGTTTTCTTGCTCCAGAAGTATCTCAAGGTATCGAGTCCCACGACCGGGACGCCTTTCCGCTGGAGATCTTCCGCAATCGTTTTGTCGATATCGCGCCAGCCGCCGTCGCCTGACAGTACGATAGCCATCACGTTCGATTTCGTCTGAGTAGGTAGTTCTACAATCGGCAGATTGGAGAGGTCGTGCGAAATCTGAATTTTGGGAGTGGGCGTTTCTGGCTGGCTCCGCGCAAGATGCGGCTCTATCAGGGAGTACAGAGTATCGCCCAGGTTCGCGTTCGGGTTGATTTCTCGCACATCGATGGGCGCGCCTCTCTTGCGCAGGGCCATAATATATTCGCGATCGGACTTGTGGACCCCATGCCTCAGCGCGACGATCCAGAAACCCGGTAATTTAATCGGCGCGCCGTATTCAAAGCCTCTTCGATGCGAGGTCGTGGGCAGGATCGAGCAGATTGGCCGCCGGCTCGCGACGAACTGCGCAGGGTCAACTGAGATTGCTCCAGTCAGTGTGCCTGGAGCAGCTTCATCCAGGGTCAACTCGGCGAGTGTGCCGCCTTCGCCAATCCCGGCCACTATCGGCGTTACGTAATTCGGAAAGTGATGTTCCCGCTCGAGCTGCCGACTTAGAATTTCGGCATCGTAGGCGAGCGAATGACATTTCTCCTTAATCTTATCAAGCGCATGCAAATAATGCCGGCTATCAACTTCGACAACTAGTATTCCAGCATTGGCGAGCACCTGTGCCGCGGCGTGATCATCCGGCGATAATCCACTTCGACCAGAAAAGAAAACCACTATACTGCGCGCCTTGCCGGTCGGTTCCGCGAGCGTGACGCTTTCGTAGCGGCCGACGACGTAGGCATTCGCCGGTCGGGCGGCGAACGAACACATTGCGACGATAATCGAGATAAGGCTGAGTGGGCCGAGCCGAGTCATGCCGCCGACGAGGTTCGCCCGAAACCGCTGGCCAGTGCCGCCACGTCGGCGAGGCTGAGGAACGGCCCGATCGCTCCCGAGGCCGCCAGGTATCGCGGTTCCCAGTTGGGTTTGAATTTACTCTTGAAGCTGCGCAGACCGCGGAAATTGTATATTGGCCTGCCGTGCTCCCAGAGTTGGCCTGCCACCCAATTCCATCCCGATGGAACCGGAGTCCGTGTGATGCCGGCCAGCGGCGCCATCCCAAGACTGAGTATTCTGTAGTGCTGAGCTTTGAGTTCCAGCGCCAGCCGCGAGAACATGAATTCCATTGTATAGGATGGAGCGTCCGGCACCTGGCGCATCAATCCGATCGTGGCCTCGTCGCGACAATCAGTCGTCATGTAAGTGACAAAGGCAAGCGGGACGCCATTGCGATAGGCGATCGCGACCGGCTGCGCCGCCATGAATCGCGGCTCGAAAGCCGCCACTGAGAAGCGCCGTTCCACGCCGCGATGCACCGCCAGCCAGCTTCTGGAGATTTCTCCAAGCACATCCTTGAGGTCGGCGGCGTCGTGGCGAGAGTGAATCTGTAACGTGAGTCCTTCACGCTCGGCGCGTTTAACCGCCTGCCGCAGTCCGTAGCGTACCGAGCCCTCGAGGCTGAAGCTCTCGAGATCGAGGCAGGCTTCTTCGCCGATCTTCACGACGCGCAAGGCGGCGTCGAGGTAGATCGGCAGGTTATCGGGCCTGACCTGGTAGAACGCAGCCCGTCCGTCGTGTTCGTCGGCAAGTTCGACGAAGCGCCAGACCAGCTCGAGGCGCTCCTCGCGAGGACCGACGGGATCGAACAGCGCTACCCAGCTCCGCCCGCGTTTCGCATACATCAGGAGCGATCGCCCGGAACTCGAGAACAGGAAGCTCTTGTCGCCCATCAGCGCGAGCATCGGCGCGCTACGCTCCTGGCGCCGAATGATTTCCTCGGCTCGCGAGAGGTCGGATCGCGAAGGCGGAGCGATCCGGCCCGGCGCGGCGCGCAGCAGTTGCCATAGCGAAATTCCGAGAACAAGGATCGAGCTGCCTAGAATCGCGCGCAGCGATCGCGAGGCCTGGGCGTCGAACTCGAACTGCCACCAGATCTCCCGCTGATAAGGAACGTCGCGAAACGCAAACAACAGGATACCGGCAGCGCCGACGAGCACGACGGCGATCGCGACGAACCATCCCAACCGGAACGGCTGATGAATGAGCGCGGCGGGACGCGTGAATTCTCGGCGGGTCGCGAGCAGCAGGCAGACCAGCAGGAGCATCGCTGCGGTCTCGCCAAAAGCGAGTCCCTTGGTCAGCGAAAACGCGACGTTGACGAGAGCCAGCAGCAGCGCCAGCCACCACGCCCCATCAAGCCGATGATAAAGACCGCGAGCGACAAAAAGCAGGAAGACTCCGGCAAGGGTCGCGAGCAGATGCGAGGTTTCGACCGCCCACAGCGGCAAGACTCTCTGCAGCGCCGCCAGTCGCCAATCCACGGCCGGAGTTGCGCCCGAGACGATAAGCATCGCGCCCACGGCGAACGTGGTTACGCTGAGAAAAATCGGCGCCAAAAGGCCGGCTGCCGTGGACAGGCGCTGATGCGCTCGCGAATCGAAGCTTCCGCCGACGCTTCGGAGTTCGAATCCCGCCAGTCCAGCCGAGGCCGCCAACAACGGCATCACGAAATAGACGCCGCGATAGATCAGCAGCGCCGCGGCGAGCTGGTTGGACGGAACGACGTCTCGCAGCAGGACGAAGAGCACAACGTCGAAAATTCCCAGGCCGCCGGGGATGCCGCTGACTACTCCGAGCGCGGTCGCGGTCGAATAAATCGCGGCGAAGGCCGGCAAGTCGATCGCTTTGCCGGGCAACAGGCACCAAAAAGCGCCGGCCGCCGCCGCCAAATCGATAACACTCACGCCTAGCTGAAGCATCGCGCGTTCGATCTTCCGCGTTTGATTCGAACCAGCCCCGGCGCCAATTCGATCGGATTTCCAAATCCAGGATCTCGCGACGTAAAGAGCCGCGAGGATAATTGCGACAGTGATCAGGCAAATCCCGGTCAGCGTAATCGGCCGCAGCGGCATCGCCTTGCGCGCCAGGACCAGACTCGTCAGCCAAAAAACGCCCAGCGCAATTCCAAAGGCGATGTCACTGAATAGCGCGACCTGAGCGGTCGCTTCTGGACGCACGCCAACCGTGCCGTAGACCCGATCGCGAACCGTATTCGCCGTCAATGAACCGAATCCGACGGCATTGCCCAGTGCCGAGCCGCAGAGCGAAGCCAGCATCACGGCCGGCGTGGAGATCTTTATCCCGACGATGTTCAAGGCGCATTGCTCGCGTGCGGCCAGGGCGAGATAGCTGACGCAGGTCAACAAAACCGAAATCCAGATCAAACCTGGCGGCATTTCCCGTAATGCACGAACGATGGCGTGATAAGCGAGGTCGCGCGACAAGCCGGGGATTGCGATCAGGAGCACGCCGAAAGCGCTTATCGAGATGATGGGCCGAACCAATCGGCGCAGGAACCTCAGCTCACGGATGGCGGGGCTTGAGTCGAGGGAGGTTGGATCGCTTGAATTAGGGAACATCGACTACCTCAGGCCGGAGGACTGCTTTACGCGGGCGGTGCGGACTTCCAACGCGCCCTCGAATGCGTCGTCCATGACCTGCTCCAAGGTCCAACTTGGCCACTCCGGCGCCGCGAGCGCGTAGGTGGGAAGCACTCCCTCGCGGATCACCAGATTGTGCGCGTCGACCATCAAGCCCGTTGCCTGGCAGAGACTCGGGTGTTTGCGCAGCCACGCGCGCAAGTTATCGCGATGGCTGGCGATTACGCGTTCGAGGCCTCGACTGCGGTAACCTGACCGCCAGTCCATCAGCCGACGCACCAGCGTGCCGAGTGATTCGATAGCAAGGCGCCGAATGGAAGCAGCGATCTCGGACAGTTCTTCGGCTATTCCCAGGGCGTCGATCTCGGCAAAGTGGCGCTCACGAGCGGCCGCGGCCTGAGCCCGGCACCATGCGTAGTGATCTTCGTGGGGTTCGGATTCTCCGCCCACTCTGGCTGTGGCGGCGCCGAGTCTTCGCTGAGTGATATCGCTGGCCGTTCCAGTCAGATCGATCTGCTGGCGGCTCTGAAATTCCTCAAGCGTTGCGTCGCTCCGCTTTAGCCCCTCGCCAAGAATGAGTTGCGCCGAAAAGCGGGCGCGCGAATACAGCTCGTCCCATTCGGCCTCCAGGAGTGCGCCGAGCGAAGCCGAACGGGAGAGGATGTCATCGATCCTGAACCTTGCAGACTCGATTTGATACTGACGATCGGCGCTGTGGAATTCGGGGCTGCTGTTCCAGACCAACAGATGCGTCAGCAGCCTTTCGATCGAGTCTCGCAGCGGTTTGACATTGTTGCTCTCAGCGCTCCGATCAAGCTCGACCGCCACGGCCCGCCAATCGATCTCGTCAAGCCTGCGGTAGAACAGAAGTAACTCGGTCGCCTTACTCCAAGCGTAGCGATCGCGCTGATGAAGCGCTCGGTTTTCCTCATCCCTGTCTGGCATTTGCCCACTCCCAGAATCCAGCTCCAAGGTCCGGCGCGCGGTCGGATCCGAGCGCGCGCGGGCTCTGCGGAATTATGATCGCGGACAGCAAGTCGCTGCCCTGATTTTCCCCGATGCCGGTGAAGGTTATGGAGTGCGAGCTCTAGATTCTAAGACAGCAAAGAAAGGCTAAAGACTGGGGAGATGCGGCGATGACGTGAACAGCCTCGGTGCGCAGACGCGATACCAGACGCGAACCCAGCCAGGTGCTCCTCGCGATCGACCTCTCGGGCCCGGATTCGCTTTGCAGCGAAAGACCAGAGGAATCATCCTGATGCGGCAAAGCCCTGACCGGACGGCGGCCGCCATGCAGCAGCAGATTGAATGCGGTATCGGTCTTGGCAGCTTTGGAATTCCAGCCAGGTGCGAGAGCAGAAGGCATTACTGAAGCGGCTCCGAGCGCCAGGGCGAGCAGCCATGCCGTCAGTATCTTCACGCTGTTTAGTTTAACTCCGAATTGGTCTCGTGTTAATCGCGTCGAGCCGCCGTTGCGATGACGATTTAGCGAGTGCGTCACCCGAGCCGCACCCGCTTAGCGATTATCGCAGACGAGCAGGGCGAGGCGAGTTGACTTTGCAATCGTGTAGTTAAATCCCTCGGCCGACCATACCTCGCGGATCTGGATGCCCTGGGCTGCGGCGGACGCCTTCAGCCAGGGCTCCTGTTCTTGGTCAACCAGCACGATCACGTCTCGATGCGTCTTGAGATACGCGGTCGCCGAGCGAATTCCCATCGCTGTAACCGGGCGCGTGCTTGCGAACTGAAGGCTGGGTTCGTCATATCCGATCGTGATCATTGGCCAATTTGGATTTGAGCAATTTCGCGCAACCGCGCTCACGACTTTGTCGGTTAGCCACAACTTGTCGATTGCGGGAAGCGCGATGCTGAGCAGGATCGGATACATAGCAATCGCCGCAACGACTCCGATCCAGAGTGCTTTTGCGACCCGACCGGCGCGGGCCTGCGCGAGCATCGCCACCGTCACAAGTGGGATCGCAATGGCCGGTATCAGGATGGGAAGTGATCGACCGCTTGCCATGAACAGCAGTGCGAATGCGGCGCCGGCAATCAGGGTCGAGGCAATCAGCCACAACCCTAGCCAAGTCGTGCCGAGGGTAGAGGAAATCAACTCCCTCCACTCTTGCAGCGGCGCCAGCGCAGCCCGGGCTGTGAGCAGCGCCAGCGCGGGATACATCGGCAATACGTAATGCGGCAGCTTCGTCGGGATAACTTCGAGGACGATCCAGGCGGGGACCAGCCAGCAGATACAAAACTGCGTGCTCTTGTCGATCCGATCGCGCCATCGAATCGCGCTCCAGACCGCGAGCGGCGCGACGATCGAGGCCGGCCAGAAGGTGATAAGGCTGGCGAGAAAATAGTATCCCGGCGGACCGGCGTGTCTCTGGCTGGCATGAACGAACTTGGTTGCGATTTCGTGCCAAAAAGTTTTGAGGAACAGGCCGTCCGAGGCCATAGTGATGGCGACTATCCAGGGCAGGCAGATCGCCGCGGCAAGCAAGATCCCGAGACCCGGGCGCAGTTCCCGAATCAGCCTGCTCGGACTCGATACGCCGCGATTCCAGATGACGAGAGTGAGAATTGTCATCGCGGCAACCGCTGGAACGACGGGGCCTTTAAACAGGATCCCGAGTCCGAGCGCGAGCCAGAAGCCGATCGGATGAACGCGCGACACCGGTTCGCCCGCGCTCACTTTCAAATCGACGCGGGCCAGGCAGAACATCGCAAGCGTCGTTGACGCCAGCAGCATCGCATCCGTCGTTGCGATCTGCGCCTCTATCACGGCGAGAGGGCAGGTGCCCAGGATAGCGGCGCCGAGGATCGCGACCGAGTTGTCGAACAGCAGGCCTCCCAGCCGCCAGGTCATGGCGACCGCCAACAGCATCGCCAGCAGCGACGGCAGCCGGTAAGGCCAAATCGCGTATTGCTTGTCGCGGCCGACACTCAGCACCGAGACGGCCTGCGCCCAATAGACTCCGATCGGTTTCGTGAATGCGTCGTGGGCCTCGAAGCGCGGGTGAAGGTAATCGCCGCTGTCGATCATCTGCTTGGTGGTCTCAGCGAAGAGGCCTTCATCGCGATCCGTCACCGGCAACGCCGCGATCCCGGGGGCATAGACGAGGATGCAGAAAAGCAGAAGGGCTAGCGCCCAAATCGAATCGGGGATTTTTGTAGGCCGGGTCGGAGGCACTAAATCAATCGTGCCGCGATCGGCAACGTCGAACGAATCTATAATAAGTGGTGGTGCGCGATCGCAACCGCCTGACAGCTCGACGCATCTCGCGCCGCGCTTCAGGTACTTTGCCTCCGGAGGGCGGATCGCTCAGACTGCGTTTGCGATTTCGCATCCATGGAGCGCCGGTTCAAATCGTCCACGCTTTTGCTGTTCGCGGCCGCGGCGGCGCTCAACATTGCGGCCTGGATCGGGCTGTTTGCGCTTTCATGGGGCGTCAGCAAGGCGCTGCTTGATATTGGCGCGCTCGCCTATTTGCTGGGCCTCAGGCATGGCTTCGATGCCGATCATATTGCTGCGATCGACAACGTCACGCGCAAGCTGCGCAGCGATCGGCGTCCTTCGGCGGCGGTCGGATTCTTCTTCGCGCTGGGTCATTCGACGATCGTTATCCTGATGACGCTCGCGCTGGTGACGGGAGTTGCGATACGCGGCGGCGCGGGAGGTGGCTTTCCCTCATGGGGCGCAATCGTCGGGATCGCCGTATCGGCTACGTTCCTGACCGTGATCGCGGTCCTCAATCTGGTGGCGCTGATCCAGCTCTGGGGCGCATTCAAAAGGCGATCGCGCGCGGGCGACGAGCGCGCCGCTATCGATCGTCAGATCGCCGCGCTGCTCGAGCGGCGCGGCATCGCCGCGCGCCTGTTCCGCTTCATCTACACGCGAATCACCGCGGGCTGGAACATGTATTTCGTTGGCCTGCTGTTCGGCCTCGGCTTCGATACGGCGACTGAGATCGCACTGCTTGGAATCTCAGCCGGCGTGGCGGCGCGCCACGCGTTTCCGTTCTTCTGCGTGATGATCCTGCCGATCCTGTTCACGGCCGGGATGACGCTGGTCGATACGCTCGACGGCGTCGTGATGACGCGGATGTACGACTGGGCCGCTGATGACGACGACCTGAAGCTCGTTTTCAACATCGTGGTGACGGGCGTGACGGTAGCGACCGCGATGCTGATCGGCGGGATCGAGTGGGTCGAGCTTGCAAGCCGGGGCTTTGGCGGCGATATTGCGATTGCAAGCCGGCTCGGCGCGATCGACTTCACGCGCCTTGGCGTATCGATAGTCGCCTTGCTGGTGGCAGTGTGGATCGTAGCGTGGTGGAGTTACCGGCGCGGCGAGATTCCATCCTGAGCCCTGCGCAGACTTCCAAAATGTGAAATTTGAAGCTGCGGAGCACCTCGACCGGGCTCGAACAGATAAGGGTGCTCGCATTGCCGGCCTCGATTTGATAGCAATTTCGGCGTTTAGTTTCGGCTGTATCCCGAGTGCAACAAGAAGGACGGCTATGGGGACCAGAGCGGTAAAGGCGGTTTGTTTAGTGGTGATCGGGGCATCACTGGCGTGGTTGGTCGCGGGATGCGGCCATAGCATTCAAACCTCCGGCGGACCGGGGCCGACGCCGATACCGGGTCCGGAGTTCGTCTACGCGACGAACAACGCCGACTCGGCGATCAGCATCTACAGCGCTGATGCAAAGACCGGCATCCTGTCCCTGGTCAGCAGCAGTACGACTGCGGGCAGCGGGGCAGGGGCGGCAGGTTTGACCGCGACGCCCAACGGCAAATTCCTTTACGCGCTCAATTCGCAGACGAGCGAGATTTTCTGTTTCAGTATCAATGAGACGACCGGCTTACTGACGCCGACTTCACAGGGCAGCATAAGCACCGGAGCCGGAACTCAGCCAGTGGCCTTGACGCTCAGCGAGGGTGGGAACTTCCTCTACGTCGTCGATAAACAGAACGACCAGATTTTCCAGTATTCAGTGAACGCGCAGGGGATTCTGAAGCCACTTGTTCCGCCGACGGTGTCAGTCGTGCCCAGCGACAGCACCCTTCATCAAGCCCCGGTCTCGATTACTTACTCGGCGTTCGCGACTGCAGCAGTGTTCGTTGCGAACCAGAACTCCGGACTGATCGTCTCCTTCGACGTGGCGAAGAACGGGGGGCAGCTCTCCATATCGGAGGACATACCGAGCCTGGGCACCGTCGCCGGAATACCGAATTGGCTTCAAATCAGCGGCGCGACGCTCTACGTTGCTGACGGCGGACTGAATTCTCCAGGCGGCCCTGGTGGGCAGGTCTCGATCTTCGGGGTTCTCGGCTCGATATTTCCCCCCGGCATGAGCTTCCTCGGTGCCGTTGGTACCGGTAACAGCGCTGGTCAGCCCGTCGGGTTGTGGGTCGATCCGTTTTTCCCGCTGCTTTTTACCGCCAATGACGGCGCGGATAACGCTTCAGCGTATCCAATCGTGGCGACTGGCTTAGGCACGCCTTCGATCCAGGACAACTTCACGAGCCTTGGCAACGTGACGACCGATCCAACGGGGATATTCTTCTACGGCACCGATACTTCCGAAGGTCTGATCTTCCAGGGGTCGATCGCCACCTCGACCGGCGCGATTTCTCCGATCGGTGGCGGTTCGATCCCTACCGAGAGTCCGGCCAATCCGGGGAGCAAACCTTTCCAGGTGATAGTCGTTCAGACGCCTGCTACGAGTCCGTGATTTCGAGCGCTTCCGCGCGACGGCTGGTGCTGGTTTACTTTGCACGCGAGATTGCGAGCGGACTTGCGGGCGCGGACGCGATAGCGTCAAGAATAAATTCGTCGAGGCTTTGAGGATGGTTTCGAGACGGTCAATCTGGGGGGCAAGCGCAGCGATCGCGATGGTGCTGCTGGGGACGCAGGTGGCCTGCGCCGACGATACGACGATGCGGATCGCGAACTTCGGCTCGCGCGAGGTTGAATGCTGGGTCGACGACACGCTCGAATGCCGGCTGCCGGCAAAATTTGAATGTAACTTCAAAGTCACGCCGGGTAAGCACATTGTGGAGATCATCCGGCCCGACAATTCCGGCTACCGCGATAGCTTCAGTCTGCCCACCGAATTCAAAGGCCGGACGTATTATCGTGGCGAGTACCTGGTTGGCGATTCGAAGGTCGACTACCGATTGCCCCTGCCTGAGAACGAGCAGCCGCCCGCCAAGTAGACGAAATAGATCGCCACGCTCGACGCCGTCGGCTCGCAATCCGGGTGAGCTCTCGATGCGTCGCGCTATCGACCGATTTCGTCGTCAAGAGCGTAATCTCCGCCCCAATGGTGAGATGCGCTCGCAAGCTCGCGTTTAAGTTCCCTAGCTACGCATAATATAGCCTTGACATTCATCATCGACGCGTTCATTATGCGAAAGTACGTCGAGCTTGAAGAATCTTAGTTCGGTTAAGCATCGATAGGCGATGATTTAGGTAACTGGCGATGTGTTTGTCTATGGGTTCGCTCGAGATTGCATTGTTCCAGGCTTTCGCATTGCTCGAATCGGCATCAAGGTCGAAACTCTCTTAATTTATTTGTAATCGTCTCATGATTGCCTTTGTTAGCGGCGACCGTTACAGTCTTCGCGTTTATCTGGGTTCAGTTTGCCCGGTTAGCTTTTCGCGAGAGGTGCTTGCTTTTCAGCGCCCTTGTGCTGTATCGTTCACCCCCGCGAGCAAACCAAGGCGAACCTAAAGCAGTCTGGGCGTAAGGTACTTGCCGGTGTATGAAGTGATCGGAAGCGTACTAAACCAGAAACTCAATTCTCGCTCTGCGCGAGTCTTTTCCGCGTTGGTGTTTGCCTCTGTTTTCGCTGTCTCTTTTTCTTCGGTTGCTTCAACCTGCTGGGCGCAAACCACAACGATCACTGACGGCCAGTTTGTCGGCTCGAAGGGCGTGATCCAGTTCAACCAGGCCGCGGGTGTCGTCAATCAGGAGGACAATCAGCAACTCATCGCGACCAACGCGGGCCAGATAACCATCGATCAGGTCTCGGACACTTCCAAAGGATTCACTCCGGTGACCAGTGCCGCCAGCGCGACGATTGGTAATTCGGTCGGCGCCAACTCGAGCGGACTGATCCAAATCAGCCAGGCCGCCGGCGACGGCAATCTGCTCGCCAACGCCGCCTTCATAGGCGTGAGCCCGCAAGCGTTGACGCCGCTCAATGGCATAGCGCTATCGCAGACCCGCATTACGGGCGGTTCAGGTTCGGGCGAGCCGGCTTTCGAAGGACAGGCGACGATGGCGCCGACGGCTTTCTTGCACGCGAGCGGCGTCGTCCAGGTCGACCAGGTCGCGGGCAACAACAATCTTGCTTCCAACGCAGTGACGATTCACGTGGCGCCGTAAGCGGCGTCGAATAGGGCCAGGGTTCAATTTTAGGCAAATGGGCGAGAGCCCGAAAACTGAGAACAACGTACGGAAAGGTCTAAGGAGGAAAGGATATGAGGTTTGGTAAGTACATAACCACGGCCCTTGTGGCCGGCGCGAGCTTGGCGCTTTCGGCGTCGGCTTTCGCTCAGAACTCGGCGGGCACGCTGACCTCTGGTACTGACGGCATTGCCGAGAGCGTCGAAGCGACGGCGATCCTCGCGAACATCAACTTCACCCACACGTACACTTCGGGTGGGGCTGTTGCAGCGGCGGTTTCGACTCCGCTTTTTGGCGCAGCGAGTGGCGGACTCAGCCTGCCGGAATTCAGCTACGTTGGTGGCTCGTCAAGCTCGTCGTCGCAGACTGCTTCGACTGGCGCGAATCCGTTCACTCTGACGAGCACCAGCAGCTCGACGGGCACGTCGCTGAGCTCGAGCTCTAACGGTAAGAGTGCGACCGATGCGTTCAACGCCCAGGTGGTGTTTGTGCACATCGACGCGAGTCAGGATGCCGGCTCGACCGCTCTCACTGGCACGCATGGTACCGGCACTTCCGTGTCGTCGCTGTTCACGTTTGAGCAGACCACGACCGTCAGTGGCCCGGCCGA
>DATJMX010000069.1 GCA_035508495.1 Candidatus Binataceae bacterium | reverse complement strand
AGAACGCAAACAGACCTACACGATTCGTATTCCCGAGGAGATTGCGACCCGGATCGAGGATGCCGCCCGAACTCGAGGAATCCCACCGACCACGCTTCTCCAATCACTCGTTCTGCACAAGTTCAAATCGCAACAGTCCGCCGATTTTGAAGCGGAAGGGCTCGCCGCTCAGACCATCGTGGCAAAGCTCGAGTCACTACGAAAAACCCTCGAGCTCCGGGTTCATAACGGAGACACACGCATCGAGCAGCTGCGATTCGAGATCGTCAAGACGCGCGCCGCTCTTCTTCATTCGCTCGATCAATCTCTCGGCGCGGCAGTCGTCGACCAGATCATCGAGGCCTCCGAACAAACAGCGCGAGAGTACACGGCCGGCATCGCGCGAGGAGACAAGTCGTGAAAGCCGACTACGACAGCGCAGTGTTGCATCGCGCCGACATGGCGACGCTGAAGGTATGGGCTCAGACCGCGCTGCGGATCGTCTTGATGATCGTGTTCATGTGGGCGGTGACCACTACAGTATTGGTGTGGTGCTGGCTCGGATACTACGGCGGGCCGCCCGCGCACGAGTACTTCGGACGCTGGGTACTGGCCTGGTTCTTTACCGAAATCGTTCCGCTGCCGTTCGGTTCACTTCCCTACCGCGGCGCACGCTATCCGATCGATCGCATGTACGTGTTCCTCTGCCGCAAATACTACCTGGGCGGATCGTTTGCCGGCTGGTTCTGGCATTATGCGCCCTGGGGCGCGGTCGTCACGGGGTGGCTAATCTGTCTCGTACTGCTGCTCATCTTCCGGCCGAGAGGTGAATCGCGAAGTTCAAAATATATTCGCGGCACCGATGTCGTTCCGACGCAGCACCTCGCCCGTGAGCTCGCCGCAGACGGCATAACCATCGGCGACATGCCCACGCCTCGGCGCCAGGAGTCGCAGCACTTCATCATCAGCGGCGCGCCGGGGACGGGCAAATCGACCGCCATCCGCTCGATGCTCCGCCAGACCGAGCGGCGCGGCGAAACAGCCGTAGTACTCGATCCCGAATGCGAATACGTCCCGGAGTTCTACCAGCCACAGCGGGGCGACGTGATCCTCAATCCGCTCGATGCTCGTAGTCCCTCGTGGTCGCCGTGGTGGGAGCTGAGACCGGGCAGCGAAGCGATGGACGCGGAGGCACTCGCAGCGGCGCTGGTGCCCGATCCACCCAGCACATTCAGTCAGGGCGGGGCCGACTTTTTCTTCCGACAGTCCGCGCGCACGTTAATCATCGGACTGCTGTACGCGCTCAAGTCACGTGATCCAGCGGACATTCCAAAGCTGCTCGGACTGCCGCGCCATGAATTGAAAGAGGCATTGAGAGGAACTCCGGCGGAAGTGCTGATCGACCCGGGCGCCCATGAGCAGGGCGCGGGAATCGTCGCTACGGCTTTCAACGCGACCAGCGCTTTTCGCCACATTCCGCATCGGGCCGAGAAGTCGTGGAGCGCACTCGGATGGGCAGGCAACCAACGGAGTTGGCTCTTTTTGAGCTCCAATGAGGAGTCGCGCGAAGCCGCGCTCCCATTGCAGGGCGTCTGGCTCGATTGCGTCATCCGTCGCTTGATGGCACGCGAAGAGGGAAGCGGCCAGGTCTGGATTTTCGCCGACGAGTTGCCGGTGCTGAAGCGGCAGGCCGAACTCGAGACTCTTGTAGTGCGCGGCCGCAAGCGCGGACTGTGCGTCGTGCTGGGCTTTCAGGCCATCACCCAGTTGCGCGCGATTTACGGGCATGACCAGACGGCGACCTTGGCCGCGGCTCCAGCGACCAAGCTCATTCTGCGCACCGGCGAGGCGGAAACAGCTCGCTGGTCGAGCGCGCAGATCGGCGAGCGCGAAGTTACCAGGCGCGAAATCGGACATAGCCTCAACCGGCAGAACGGGTTCACCATTCATCCCCATCGGCAGGTCGAGAGCGCCGTACTCGCGAGCGAAATCCAGATGCTGCCGCCATTCGAAGGCTACCTGTGCATTGCCGGTCACCATCGCGCGCGAGTCCGCGTTCCGTACCTCGCGCCCGTACGTCGCGAGCGTCCCTTCATCCGCCGCGTCGATGAAGCCGCGTTGAATCCGCACGAGGGTTCAGGCAGCCCTATCGGACCGAAACCGAACGAAAGTTCGCGCCCCGGGCGCCGGCTTCGGGCTTAGTCATGCTCGTAATGTCCAAAGGCGCGCTGTCGGCGGCGCAAGCCGAAACGTACTACGAAGAGAAGTACGTTCATGACGATTATTACTCCGAGCGGCAGCAGGTCGTCGGCGAGTGGTTTGGTAAGGGAGCGAACGCGCTCGGGCTTTCCGGTGAGGTAGCGACAGAAGATTTTCGGGCGATCCTTAACGGCCAGCGGCCTCAAGATGGAGAGGTCCTGGTTCACACTGCCAACGGCCGGAGCGAGCGGCGCGCGGGCTGGGACGCGACCTTTAACGCGCCAAAATCGGTCAGCATTCAGGCTCTGGTCGGCGGTGATGCGCGTCTGGCAGAAGCGCACCGCCATGCCGTAAGCTGCGCGCTCGGTGAGCTCGAACAATATGCACTCTCACGCCGCAACGGCGGCAGCGAGTGGGTCGTCAGCGCTAACATCGTCGCGGCGCGGTTTGATCACATCGCAGCTCGTCCTTCACAAGGCGTTGATGATGGCTACGGTCCCGATCCCCACTTGCATACCCACGTCGTGATCGCAAACTTGACGCAGCGTCCCGACGGAGCCTGGCGTGGCCTCGACCCAGTCGAGATCTATCGCTCACAGAGCTTCGCCACGGCCATCTATCGCTCTGAACTCGCGCGCCAAGTGCAGCGGCTCGGATATGGAATTGAGATCACCAGTAGCGATGCACGCTGGGAGTTGCAGGGTTACACGCGCGAACAGGTGATGGCGTTTTCCCGACGCCGCAAGGATATCGAGCAGGAGCTGAGCCGCAGAGGCCTGAGCGGAGCTGGCGCGGCGCAGAACGTCGCACACCAGAGCAGGCTCGCAAAGGACGGTCGCCGTGAAGCTGAGCTGCGCGAAGAGTGGCGGACGCGCGCGCACGGGTATCGCATCGATCTTCAGGCCCCACGGCACGCCCAAATCGTTCAAGTGTCTCCATTCGAAGTCCAGGATGCTGTCGGTTACGCCGTCACTCACGCGACCGAGCGCGAGGCTGTCGTTGACCGCAGGGCTCTTGAAGGCGCAGCGCTTCAGCATTCGATGGGGCGAGCGTCGCTCACCGAGATTCGAGACGAAGGCATCCAGCAACAGCTTCGCGGCGAACTAATCGAGATCAAATCGGCGCAGCACGCGTCGTTTACAACGCCGGAGATGTTGCGGCTCGAGACCGAGAACCTTGAGCTGATGCGCGCCCGTCGGGGGCGAGCCAACGAGATCGCTCCAAGTGCTCAGATCAACCGATGGTCGAGGCAGCGCGGGCTGCTCAGCGATCAAGCGCAGGCGGCGGAAATCACGTTATCGAGTCGCGACTGGCTCACCTCTATCGAAGGATTGGCCGGCAGCGCAAAAACCACCACTGTCGGCGCGATTGCGGAATTTGCAGGCGAGAATGGTTACACGGTGCTGGGTTTTGCTCCCACCACTCGCGCGGTCAGATCGCTTTCCGAAGCTGGTATCGAAGCCCAGACCGTCGCGAGTCTTTTGGAGACCTCTTCTCCGGAAGACACGATAAAGCGCCAGTTTTGGATCGTCGACGAATCGAGTCTTCTTTCCACTCGGCAAGTAAATCGATTGCTGCAACGTGCGTGGTATCAGGATGTGGACAGGATCGTGTTTGTCGGCGATCAAAGACAACATCACGCAATCGAAGCCGGGCGGCCCATCTTCCAGATGCAGCAGGCCGGAATGGCGGTTGCCCGGCTCGATACCATCCGGCGTCAAAGAGACGGCGAGCTCCGGCAAGCGGTAAAGTTCGCTGCGACGGGGCGAGTGGCCGAAGCTCTTGCCCGGCTCAAGGAGCAGAATCGAATTCGGGAGATCGCTTCGACTAACGACCGATACCAGGCAATCGCGCGCGAGTTTGTTGGCGCTCACGAGAGCGGCGAACGAGTCCTGGTCGTCAGTCCCGCCAACGACGAGCGCCGCCAGCTTAACGAGGCGATCCGGGAGTTGCTCAGAAGTCGAGGGAATATTGAGACAGCGGGACACGATCAAACCGTGCTCATCAATCGCAACCTCACAGCCACGCAACGCACTTCTGCGCGAAACTACGAGGAGGGTGACGTCATTCGATATAGACGAGGGAGCGCCAAGCTAGGCCTCGCGAGATGCGACTACGGGCAAGTTAAAAGTGTCGACGCGAAACATCATCGCATCAAAGTCCGTACCGAGAACGGGAAACTGGTTGAGTACAACCCCAAGCGCCCCTCAGGCGTCGAGGTCTTTCGAGCGGAGCACCGCACGCTCGCCGTTGGTGACCGGATCCAGTTTCGAGCGCCCGATCGCGCTCTCAAAGTCGCTAACGGCGAGTTAGCCACCATTCGTTCGATCGATGACGAAAAGGCAATTCTCCGAACCGATGCCGGCCGGGAAATCAGAGCCGCGCGCCAGCGGCTGCGCCATATCGATTACGGCTATGCGTCGACCTCTCATTCGAGCCAAGGCGCCACTGTCGATCGCGTGATTGTCAACATCGACACGCTGCGCTCGGCAGAGCTGGTAAATCGCAAGCAGTTCTACGTCTCAGTCAGCCGCGCTCGCCACGCGGTTTCGGTTTACACCGACGATCGTCAGGCGCTTCAATACGCCGTGAACCGCGATCGTGAGAAATCGCTTGCGCTTGAGCACGCTCGAAGGACGATAAAGCCGCAGATCAAGCAAACTCCGCTGGCACCGCGCCAGACGATTACACCGAGTCATGGATTTCGAATGTGAAACAGTACGTCTACGGCATACAAAATGGTGGCGCTTGCTCCGTTCGCAACCGCGCCGCCCGCGCTCACACGCGGGGTGCTTCGCTCGTCACGCGTGCAGCACTCCGCGGCACGCGACTCAGAATCCTGCGCCGCCCTCCTTGTTCAATTGAGAGGGCGCCGCCTTCAATGCTGCGCAGCAATCGGCGCGAGAAGCCCTTCCCTTCGGGAGGCGGGAGCTTGGGCATGTCCCTTGACTTTGCAAGAAATATCTAGCTAGATAGCTAATATCATACATTAGTGAGCACGCTCATGAGCCCCGAGCAGTCTGTCAGTCGTCCAAAGCCTTATCTTTCCGTCCGTGAATTGGCCGCTCTCACCCCTTGGACCGAACAGGCGATTCGAAGCATGATCGCCAAAGGAACTCTTCGCGAAGGTGAGCACTTTTTCCATGTCGGGCGAAGGCCCCTGCTCAAGTGGGAGGCGATCGTCGCCTTCATTGAAGCAGGTCACGAAAATCCGGAAACTGCAATTCCTCACTATCGCGATCGACTTTGATGGCTAAGAAGATTGCGAAACGCCAAGCCTGCTTTGTTGAAACGACGCCCGCCGGACGGCTTCGCTTCCGCTTTCGATGGAAATTGCCAAACGGCCGCCGGCGCTTCTTCGCTGAGGCGACGGTGCTCGATGATACATCTCGCAATCGTCGGCTCGCAGAAAAGCAAGCCGCTTACATTGGCGCCGAAATCCGCGCCGGCGTTTTTGATTATCTCAAATGGTTTCCGAACGGGAACCGAGCGAATTATTTTCTTCGGCCGGTGATTGCGCCGGACCAGCCGGTCCCGACGCTAGGTGAATTCTACGAACGTTGGATCACGACCAAGAATTCGCCGGCTTTTCGGGAGTCGCTGGTGAGGGACTACAAGAGCCACTTTCGTCGCTATATTTTGGGCTTCCTGGGCAATCTGTCAGTCTCTGCTCTCAGTTTGGCGCACCTCGAAGACCTCAGGGCACAACTCCGGGCAAGAGGTCTGTCTGAAAAGACGATAAGGAACGCGATTGACGGGTCACTTCGAGCCATGATGCGGGAGGCACTGCAAGAAGAAGTTCCGGCCGCGTTCCCTTTTCCCAAGTTGAGATGGCCCGAAAAGATCGTCCCCGGTCCTTCGCCATTTGAGGCCGAGGAACGCGATCGAATCCTCCAGTACTTCAAAAGCAGGAACTGGAAAGTTGGCGGGTTCAACGACACCCGGCCGCACTACGCTTATTATGCCCTCGCGCATACCTTGTTCTTCACTGGGATGAGACCGTCCGAAGCAGTGGGGTTGCGGGTAGGAAATGTCAGCTTGCGCGCTGGAACGATTCAGGTCGAACGCTCCCGACACCTCGGCTTCGAAACCGCACCCAAGACGCAGCGCGCGCGACGCGCTGTCCGCCTCACACTGGAAACCATCGATGTGTTGAAGCCGCTCATCCAGTTGAGAGCATCCGGCGATTATCTGTTTCAAAACGTTCGCGGAGAACCGATCAATCCCGCGAATTTTTACGACCTGTTTCGCGACGCACAGAGAGCGCTGAAGGTGTCGCCGCTGCGGGACCTGTATTCTACAAAGGACACCTACATCTCGCTCGCGCTGACCAACGGCGTCAGCCTGGCGTGGCTCTCGGATCAAACTGGAGTGGCAGTGGCAACCCTCCTTAAGCACTACGGCAGGTACGTGCACACCTCCGAAACCGATGCGTTTGAGCTCTCCAAGATTGCCGGTTCCAGCTTTCGGAACCTTCCTGATGCCGCTCAGTTTGAACACCGGTGTTCAAACCAGGACAGCTCAGACGCGGGAAACTCAGGAATTTCCTCAGGAATCTTGGCGTCCCCGACGGGATTTGAACCCGTGTTACCGACGTGAAAGGCCGGTGTCCTAGGCCGAGCTAGACGACGGGGACTTTGAGCCTGAAATAAGTTGGCGCGCCAGATGCGCGCCGGACAGGTGAAACTAACAGACGCTCAAGAAGCGGGGCAAGTAGCTGCGGCGATTGTTACGAGGAAGATGGTGAGTTCTCGCTCATGAGGTCGCCGGCGCGTTTTATCCAGCCCGTCATTGCCAGTTCTTTGAACTGATTGAGGGCGCAGCAGAGTAGGGGTTTCGCGCGTTCGCGATCTTCGCCGCAGCCGCGCCGGATGAACATCAAGGCTTCATCGAAATCGACGATCGCTCGCATTGGCCGCGCGCCTTGCTCGTCGAGCGCGATGCGGGCCGCGGCGAACCACTGGCGCGCCTCGTCAGGTCGGTTTTGCAGCGCGCACAGGCGCGCGATCGAGAGCCGGCAATCGCGCATCGGCGGTCGAAAATCGGTGGGCAGCATCCTGTCGCGCAGGTTGCGCTCGATAATCTCGGCGTGATCGGTTCGATTCATCAACCACAGCGCGAATGCCGCGTTGCAGGCCGCGATGCCATAGATGGGGAAGCACGGCGCGCCAACTTCGAGCGCAGGCGGGACCATCGACAGCCATTGCAACGCGGCGTGGCTATTGCCGAGGCGCGCAAAAATGTACGCGGCAGTCGAGCAAATCGAGGCGAACGCCCAGCGCGTTTCGATCGAAGGCTGCGAGATGTAGCTCGACTCACCCAGCATGCTTTCCCATCCGCAGTCGAGCGCGATGAGCATCTCCTGCTTCACTGAAGCGAGGCTCAGGTGATGTCCGGATTGGCCTGTTGTGCGCGCCGATAAAGCGCATGCGCGATCGTAGGCCGCCTGGCCGGCCGCAAAATCACCGATTGCGATGTAACAGCGCGCGACATTGGCCCACGAGCTCATCGCCTTGACGATGCGTCCCATGCGCTCCTGATCGCCGGCATCGTGCTCCCAAATCGACAGGCTGCGCCGATAGTCGCCGGCCAGGAAGGTCAGGCAACTCGCCGGCGCTTCGGGAGTTCTCAATGTTTCTTCGCGCGAATCGAATGCCGGTTCGATTCCGTGCGCAATCACCTGGTCGATCGGCAGCCGCTTCATGGTCGCGCGCCACTCGCGTAACTCGGGCGAATCGCGGCGAATTCCATGGCTCTCGGGGTCGCTGGCGTCAATGCGGATGCGATCGAGCTCGGCGAGACTCGCCCAGGTAATGTCGCGTCGTTCGCCGATGCGCTCCAAGCCCTTGCGCGCGAGCTCCCACGAGCCGCTGGCCAAGCCCGCGAAATGCATCGATCTCGCGGCGGTCTCGAGATAATCGGCGCTGGCGCCGGGTCCCGATGCGGTTTCAATCAGACCTGCGACTTCGTTGATGACGGTCAGCGCCTCTTGTTCCTGCTGCGTCCAGGTAAGCGTCGTGCCGAGACGCACCAGCAGCTCCTGCCGCCGAGGATCGGTCGCGGACAACAGTTCGATCGCGATGCGCAGAAAGCTCGCGAGCTCGTCATAGGCATATGCCTTCTCGGCGTAGTTAGCGGCTGCTATCGCATAGTCAACACCGCGATGCTCACGGCCCAATGCTGCCGCGCCGCGCCAGAAGTGATACGCAACTTCGGCCGCATGTTCGGCCGCCTCGTCGCCCCATTGGCGATCCATCGTTTCCGCGATTCGCCGATGCAATCGGATGCGGCGCGCCGGGTTGAGCTGGGAGTAAAGCGAATGCCGGATCAAGGCGTGGGTGAAGTCGAAGTTGTCGGCGACGGTGCCGGGGCGCAGCAATTGCGCTTCGAGCGCCTCGTCGGTTGCGCTCAATGCCGCGTCGTCGCTCAGACCCGCGACCGAGGCGGCGACATCAAATGAGAACTCGCCCTTGAACGCCGCGCCCACCGTCAGCAGGCTTCTCGCGTCATCCGAGAGACGCATCAGTCTGCGTTCGATGATTTCGCGCACGCCCTCGGGAATCCCCAGCTCTTCGATGCTGAGTTCGGACGTCCAGCTCTGTCCGGCGCTCAGGATTTTTCCTTCCTCGACCAGGTGCAGCAGAACTTCGCGGATGAAAAACGGGTTTCCATCGGTCTCTGCCTCGAGCGTCTGGACCAGCTGCGCCGGTGCGGTTTGATCGCCGATGATCCCGAGAAGCTCGGCGACGTCTGTGGCGCCGAGTCCTTCGAGCGCGATGGACTCGAAATCGCGCGTGCGCCTGATGGCCGCGAGCGCTGCGGAAAGCGGATGGAGCCGGCCGACTTCGCTGTCGCGATAGGCCCCGATCAGCAGGATCGGATTCGACGCGACAAAGTGTCCAACATGGTTGAGCATCGCCACCGTGCCGCGATCCGCCCAATGGAGATCGTCGAGGATCAGAACGAGCGGCGATAGTTGCGCAATCGAGATCAGCGATTGTGCGACCGCATCGAGCAGGCGAAAGCGCTCTTCGTCTTTGTCGAGGGCCGACGGCTCTGGAACATCGCCGAGGTAATGCCGCAAACCGGGCGCGATGCGCGCAATCGTTGAAGCGCTGTGGCCGAGCACCTTTTTCAGGTGATCCAACGAGGCCGCTTGCGCGTACGCGCCAATGACTTCGGCGAACGGACCGTATGGCCGCTGAAATTCGCCGTCGTAACATGCGCCGCGCAAGACAATCGCGTTGCGCTGTCGCGCCACGTCGGAAAATTCCTCGAGCGCGCGCGTCTTACCGATTCCCGGCTCGCCGACGAGCATCGCGACGGCACCGTGCCCGTTTGACGCGAGTTCCAACTTCGCAAGCAGGCGCTCCATCTGCACCGCGCGGCCGACAAACGGGGTGCGGTTGAGCAGAGCGACGGGATCGTTGCGCTCGTAATGCACTTCGCAAGCGACGATTGGCTCGACGATTCCCTTGAGCTGTAGCGGTCCGATCTCGCCAAAGGTAAACGCGTGGCGCGAGTTCAGCAGGTTCGCCACCATCGTGCTGCACAGAATCTGGCCCGCCTCGGCGCGGTCGCATAGCCGGCGTGCGATCACCACCGCGGCGCCGAAATAGCCTTCCTCGCGGCGCATTGCTTCGCCGGAATGAATCCCGATCCGGATCTCGAAACGCACGTTGCCGATCGGGCGCCGCGCCGTCTGCTGAATTTTGATCGCGCTCCGCACGGCGTCGGCTGTCGATCCAAACGCGGCCAGCACGCCGTCGCCGAGCCATTGCAATTCCTCGCCGCCGCAGCCCGTGACCGCGTCGGTAATCAATTTGTGATGAGCGCGGAAAAAGCGTTGACCGGCTTCGTCACCCGCGTCTTGCAGGTGGCTGGTCGAGTTGACCAGGTCGGTGAAGAGAAGAGTGACTGTGCCTGACCGAGCCACGATAATTTGCCGATCCCTCGCAGTCCTGGCACTACCGCGAGGACTCTAAATAACTCAGCTATTCTTTCTAATGAACTTTATAACTCAATCATGTTTTAAATCAACTTGACATGTTATTGTATCCATTGGCGACGCAAGATGTCGAGTGCCTGGCAGATCGTTAACGGCCGGTTGCGAAAACTCTGTGCCATGCGTGCATACAAACTGCGATCCCTGATAGGTGCTTAGGCGATGACCGAGCCTGTGAAAGTGCTGGTTCCTGGAACGCCGCGGATTGCGGTCGAGCATATCGGCGCAGGGCCGGTTGCGATTTTCCTGCACGGCATCGGTGGGAATCGCACCAACTGGCGCGAGCAGCTTCGCGCCTTTGCCGGCGACTTTCATGCGATCGCATGGGATGCGCGCGGCTACG
Source organism: Candidatus Binataceae bacterium (assembly GCA_035508495.1). Lineage (NCBI taxonomy): Bacteria > Candidatus Binatota > Binatia (SeqCode) > Binatales (SeqCode) > Binataceae (SeqCode) > Binataceae bacterium (SeqCode). The sequence goes on along the minus strand of DATJMX010000069.1, from coordinate 44,596 downwards.
GCGACAGCGACCATTATGAAGGCGCGCTGGACTTTGCGGACTTCGCGAGGGATCTGCGCCGCGTGCTCGATCATTTCGACGCACGCCGCGCGCATGTGATTGGCCTTTCGATGGGCGGCGTGATCGCACTGGATTTCGCTGAGCGATTTCCGGATCGCGTTGCAACGCTCACCTTGTGCGATTCGATGCCGGGGTTCGGCCATTTGTCGGAGGCGCAGCGCAGCGAGTTCATCCGGCTGCGCCAGGAGCCACTGCTCGCGGGCAAGGAGCCGAGCGACATGGCGCCGGCCGTAGCGCGGACTTTGATAGGCAAGAATCCGCGGGCGGGAGTCTTCGAGCGGCTGGTCGCGAGCATGTCGGCGCTCCACAAGGAGTCGTATTTGAAAACGATCGCGGGATCGGTGAACTACGCGCGCAAGTTCGAGCTGGAAAAGATCGCGGTCCCGACGCATGTTGTGGTCGGCGGCGAGGACACGCTGACTCCTCCTGCGATCTCGCAAGCGATGGCGCGGCGCATCGCCGGCGCGCGCCTCACGATCATTGAAGGGGCGGGGCATCTGAGTAATATTGAGCAGCCCGAGGCATTCAACCGCGCGGTGCCAGATTTCCTCCTTGAGCATCGCGAGCGGGCATGACCGATTTCACCCGGAGACGAACGACATGCCCGTTGTAAACAATGCGTCACAGACGGAATTCAATCTGCCAGGTCTGAACCATCGCACCTTCGCGGGACCTGAGCATGGAATGAAGAATCTCGAGGTCTGGGGCCAGGCGATCGAGGCCGGCGCGGCGACGCCGGTTCATCGTCACGCCTGCGAGGAGGCGATCGTGATCCTCGAAGGCTCAGGCACGCTGACGATCGAGGGCAAGGGCACGGCCTTTGGTCCGAACTCGACGCTGATCATCCCGGCCGATGTGATTCATCAGATTGCCAACACCGGCGATAGTAAGATGGTCCTCATTGCCGCGCTCAGCGCCGCCCCGGTGAAGGTCCGCCACGCCGACGACACTGCGATGCCGCTGCCGTGGCAGGCGCCGCGCTAACGATTCAGCATCGTCGCGATCCACCAGGTATTGCCGAAAGAATCGACGACGCCGCAGTTGCGCTCGTCGTAAGGCTGATCCGCCGGCGCGCGCATCGTGGTCGCGCCCGCGCCGAGCGCGCGCTTGTAGGCGGCATCGACATTGGGAACATAGACGTAGGTCGAGTTAGGTTTGCCCGCGGCATGCGGCGGATCGGCGACTTCGAGCACGACGACGGAATCGCCGATCCTGGCCTCGATATGAAAAGCCTTGTCGCCGAGCTTGTGGCGGCTCAGTTCCTGCGCGCCGAAAACCGTTCGGATGAAGTCGGCAAGATCGAGGCGGCCGAACAGGTAAGGCCGCACCTGCCCGAAGCCGTCGCGGGTGAAACTGTTGTGCGTGCTCATCAGGGCTCTCCCGGAGTCGAGCGCGACCGCTTGCTCCTAGCCTCTAAACTGCGCGCATCGCAAAAGGTTACGGCCGCCTATTGGTTCCCTCCCGGCCACGGCGCGCTGCTCAGAGTGCTCAGGAACTCGCTCAGATACGAGTCGGTGCTGCCGCTGAACCAGTTGCCGCTGTAGTGTGTGTCGATACAGCCGTAGGCGAGGTACTGCAGGTTGGTCCAGCCGGAAATTTTCGAGGCGCCACTGGGATTACTCTCGGCGGCCGCGACCGCGTTCTCATAGTCAGTCGCGCCGCTCGGGCTTTGCGCGTCGAAATAGCCATACTGGTCGCCGTTCACGCATCCACGCATCTCGGCGTAGCGGAAATCCACCCCGAAGGGTGTCGATTCCCCCATCATCGGCCACGTCATCCATTCGTAGAAGACCTTGTTCTGCACGATTGACCACGAGGCATACAGATTTGGCATCGCGAGTCCGCCAAATCCTTCGAGGCCGCAGAATTGACCATTGGGCGTGAGAGCAGTGACAGGCAGTCCACTCACGCATCCCGATGGATTGTTCTCGTCGCCGCCCTCTGCGCATCCGCTGCCGCCATGCGCCGCGGCGCAATCCTGATGCCAATGAGATTCGATGTAAGCCTGGGCGCGAATGTAATCCTCGTCGATCCCCCACTTGCAGGCATAGACGCGGAAGATGTCGTCAGTCGTTCCCGCGTAGGCGCCATCGACGGTCTGGAAATCCGCATTCGGCAGCTCCGTGCAGCATGGTGCGTTTTGATAGAAGTAGCTCGGCACGCCACCCGCAGGGCTCTGGTTGGAGTTGTAGCCAGTGCCGTCGTCCTCGTTCCAGGGCGCGCTCTCGGCAATCGGCGAAGCGTTCACTTGCGCCGCGCATGATGATTCGGTCGGCAACGTCGCTGCCGGACCGAGCATCGAATAGTGCGGTCCGCCTGGAGTCGGACTCGCGGTGGGCGTCGGACCGACGTTCGACGAGAGCCCGCTATTGTTCACGGTTAGTGTCTCGGAAGCAGTACCAAGAACGACGGAGTTCGGGTTTTCGCTTTGGCTGGTCACAGTGATCGTATGGGTGCCGTCGCTGACGGTCGTGCTGTTGAACACCACTTTTCCGGGCGCGAAGGCGCCCGATTGCGTACCGTCAACCTGGAGCGTTTCGAACCAGAGTTTGGGGCAGGTGTCCCTGGTCGTGATCGCGACGCTGGTGCCGCTCACGGTGCTGTCGTTCGTGGGCGCGGTGATCGTGATGCAAGGCGTCGGTGTGGAGCTCGGCGATGGAGTGCCTGTGGCCGTTGAGGTCGCCGTTGCGGTTGCGGTTGCAGATGCCGTCGCACTCGGAGAAGGCGTCGCCGTCTGAGTTGCAGTTGCAGTTGCGGTCGCCGTCTCGGTAGCAGTCGCCGTGGCGGTGGCTGTTTGAGTAGGTGTGGCCGATGCGGTCGGAGTGGCAGTCGAAGTCACGGTCGGGGTCGCCGTCGCGGTAGCCGTGGTGCTGGCGGTCGCGGTCGGCGTCGGAGTGGCGCCGGGTGTGGATGTCGCGGTTGAAGTGGTGGTAGCCGTTGCAGTGGGGGTCGCGGTGCGGGTGCGCGTTGGTGTGGGGGTCGGCGTGCGAGTCGGCGTCGCAGTAGGTTTGGGCGTCGGCGTGCGCGTGGGAGTTGGCCGGAAAATCGGCAACCATCCGAAGAGCTGCGCCGCGCCCGAGCTGGGCGTCGCAAGAATTGTGGATATCAGCAGCGCGCACACCAGCACGCCGATGCGAAAGGTCCGTGAATTTTGAGACACACGTACACCCTTCACGCCACGCGCAGTTAAAAAACGCGTAGGCGCACCGTTAGCGCTCCCTCAGACGGCATAGCCGTCAGGGAGACAATTCGTATTTCGGTCGCGGCGGTTAGTAGGTGATGCGACCGTCACCGGTGGAACCGGTGACTCACCGGCCTCTTGAAGGGACGGTTACTCAGTGCGAGACGCCCAAAACAAAGAAATCCCCTGCATCTCGTCGCTAGCGGTGTACCATACTAAATGTATCAGAAGCAAGCTTCTTATGATGATCAGGCTTTAATGATTACTCAAAGTTTTCTAGCTAACTTCTGTTAGGCTATTGTTATCTAAAATTGAGTAGTTTTTACAGAATGTGAACTTTATTCACTCCGCGATCGTTTTCCGTTCGCGTTCGACGTCGGTGAACCAGTCCATCAGTTGATTAGTCATTCGCGCGACACGATCAGATTCCCGCGCCGCCAAGTCAACGCGCTCGAACGGATCGTTGACGATATCGAAAAGCTGCGCGGGCGGCGGCGCAGGGCGCGTCCGCTCCGGTTCCGGTTCGCGCACGATGTCCGGGTACCTGTCGGGGTGGTATTTCGAATCGAAGTCCATCGCGAGGTCGGCTTGCGAGACTCTCATCAGCTCGCGCATCGCGGGCCGCACGAGCTTCCATCGCCCGTCGCGCATCGCGGCGTTGCATTCGCCGTCGGGCGAATAGCGATTCCATTGCCAGAAACGCTCGCCGGGGGCCTTGCCGGAATCGCCGCTCAATACGGGCCTCACGTCGATCCCGTCGAGCTTGCGATCGCGGGGCGTGTCAGCGCCCGCGATCGACAGGATAGTTGGCAGCCAGTCAGTGAAGTGAATCATGTTGTGAACCTGCCGCGCAGGACCGAGTCCCGCCGGCCACCGCATGACCATCGGCAGGCGGATTCCGCCCTCGTAGACGAGGGTCTTGGCGCCGGCGAAGCCGCAGTTGAAGCGATCGGTGCACATTTCCCCCTGGCCGCCGAACTGCGGACCATTGTCGCTCGAGAACATGACCAGCGTGTTCTCGGCGAGACCGAGCTCGCCCAGCAGATCGAGCAGCCGCGCGATTCCGCGATCCATGATTTCGATCATTGCGTAGATCGCGCTGACGGCGGCGGTGAAGCTGCCGGTCTCGCGATAGGGCTTGATCGCATCGTCAGGCGCTTCGAAAGGAAAATGCGGGGCGTTGTACGCGAGGTACAGAAAAAAGCTCTCGCTGCGATGGCGCCGGATGAAATCGGCGGCCTCCTCGGTGAAAACGTCGGTGAGGTAGCGGCCGTCGGACGAGCCGATTGAGCCATTGCGATCGATTCGCCAGTTCCAGTACGGCGCCCATCCGCCGCAGAAGCCTGCGAACTCGTCGAAGCCGCGCCGGTTCGGATGGTAGCGCGCGTCGAGCGCGCCGTTGTGCCATTTGCCGACGAGCCCGGTCACGTAGCCCGCAGGCTTCAACAGTTCGGCGAGAGTGCGTTCACGCAGCGCCAGGCGGTCGAGCCCGCGCATCTCGAGCGTGTCGAGCACGCCGGTGCGATGCGGATAGCGGCCGGTGATCAGCGACGCGCGCGCGGGAGCGCATACGGGAGAGGCGGAATAATGCTGCGTCAGGCAGAGGCCGCCACGCACCAGCTGATCGAGTGTCGGCGTCCGCGAGATTCCGTAGTTGAAGCAGCCGAAGTCTCCGTAACCCATGTCATCGGCAAGGATGAGCAGGAAGTTGGGTTTGCCGGGCATAGAGGCGAAACTCCTTTAGGCCAGAATGATTCCGAGATGATGACTAGCTGATTGTTCCTGCGGCAAGGATCGGCGGCGATGCGGCGCCGCGCGGCTTCAGGGCGCGATCGCGCAGGAGCAGCGAGGGGCGTTCGATTGCGGCGAAGAAAAGAGCTCCGACGATTGTTGCGGTGCCCCCATACACTGCGATCGATAGGAGCGGATGCGGCATAAGCGTCCCGCCGGCGCAGAGACTGACGAGGTGGTAGACGGATTTGTGCGTGAGATAGAGGCTGTATGCCATCGCGGCGACCAAGCCTGCGCCGGGAATCGCCTTGCGGCCGATGAGACTCGACGGACTCGCGCCGGCGGCGACCAAACCGCCGAGGGCGATCGCGAGAATCGGAAAGCCGATCACCGACGGCATGAAGTCGACCTGATCGCGAAAGATATATGCCGCGATTGCAAACAAACTGAGGGCAGCGATTAACATCGTGTTGCTGCAATCCATCAGCAGCCGCCATGCCTTCGGACGAAGGCCGCGTATCAGCGCGAGGACGATGCCGGCGAGGAGTCCGTCGAGGCGCGACCACGTCGGACGGTAAATCAAATTCATCCAATGCCAGTCGAGCTGGTGCGGAGAATCGACGAAGGGCGCGAGCGCGAGCTTCCAGATCGCAGCGCGCAGTACGACTCCGCCGATCAGAATCGATGCGCACGCGACGATCGTCTTGAGCGCCGAGGGCCGTCGCGCCAGCATCCACACCGCCAGCGGCGCGATTAGATAGAACTGCTCCTCAACGCATAGCGACCAGGCGTGCGAGAAGGCCGTTCTGCGATCAGCGTCGCTGAACAGGTTCTGCGTGAAGGTGAGAAAGCGCCAGAGTGGCGGAATCGGCGGCGCCTCTCGAACAATTGGCAATGTGAAATACAGCACCACGACCGCGAGGTACGGCGGCCAGGTGCGAAACATCCTGCGCGCGTAAAACCGCCAGATATCGATCTGATGTCCATGAGTGAGCGGGCGAATGAGCTGGTTTCCGATCAAGAAGCCGCTCAGTGCGAAAAACAGGTCGACGCCCATCCATCCGGTCCTCGCGACCGGGTCCGAGTGCGCGACAAAATGGAAAACGACTGCGTGATAGTACATAACCCACAGGATCGCGATCGCGCGCAGCAGGTCGAGCCCCGGCATCCGAGTCGTCGCTTCGCCACCTTCGCCATCCATAGAAATGAGCCTTCGATCCTCTCGCTCGACGCTAGCAGCGCGAGTACCGCCGATGCCATTCGGTGTATATAGCTGGTCCTGTGAGTGAAACCACGATGACGAAAACTCGAACCAGCACCTATCTGCGGAGCCTGGCATTTATACTGGTGGCGCTATTCGCGTCGGCGGAATCGAGCTGGGCGCGGTATCCGTGGATGATCCTGCCGCCGACCCCGACGTTGCCAAAGGCCGAGCGCAGCGGCCTCGCCGCCGTGAACGGCATCCATCTTTGGTTTGCCGAATTCGGACGCGGCGCGCCAGTAATCATGCTCCATGGCGGCCTGGCGAATTCCGATTACTGGGGGCTGCAGGTGCGCGCGCTGGCGTCTCGCTATCACGTGATCGTGATGGACAGCCGCGGCCATGGCCGCAGCTCGCGCGACGAGTCGCCGATCGGCTACGACCTGATGTCATCCGACGTCCTCGCGCTGATGGACTACCTGCACATCGACAAGGCCGCGATCGTCGGATGGAGCGACGGCGCGATCGTCGGGCTCGATATCGCGATCCATCATCCGGAGCGCGTGACGCGGCTCTTCGCGTTTGCGGCGAATTCAAATCCCTCCGGGGTCAAGGACGTCAACCAGAGTCCGGTCTTCACCGCGTTCATCGCACGAGCCGCCGATCAGTATGCGCATCTGTCGCCGACTCCAACGAAATACAAGTCGTTCCTCGCCGACATCGAGCATATGTGGGCGACGCAACCGAACTTCACTGCCGAGCAGTTGACTCATATCGCGGTGCCCGTGTGGATCGTGGACGGCGATCACGACGAAGCAATCAAGCGCGAAAATACCGATTACATGGCGTCGACGATCCCTGGCGCCGGAGAATTAATCCTGCCGCGCGTGAGCCACTTCGCATTTCTGCAGGATCCGCAAATGTACAACGCATCGCTGATGCACTTTCTGAGTGGAAGTGAGCAGCAGCCTGGGTCCGGTCAGGGACCTCAGGCGGCTGCTCAATGATCAGATCCTCTAAGAGACTTTAGGCCCGAGCCGCATCAGCCAGCACCTGCGCTGGATGATCGGCGGGACTCACTTTCGGATACGTCTGCATGATCTTGCCGTTCCCGTCGATCAGATAACTGATGCGATTTGCGTAGCCCGCGGTCTTGTCCGTACAGGCACCGTACAGCAATCCGACTTTGCGATCGGTATCGCAGAGCAACTTGTACGGGAAGCTGAACTTCTGGACGAAAGCGGCATTGGCCGCGGCGTCGTCGAAGCTGATGCCCAGCACGACGATGCCGGCTTTTTCGAACGCGTCGTGTTGGTCGCGGAACCCGCGACCCTCGATCGTTCAGCCAGGCGTGTCAGCCTTGGGATAGAACCACAACAGAATCTTGCTGCCGCGCAGCGACGAGAGCGTGAGCGGTTTGCCCTCGTGCGTATTGACGGTGAAATCAGGCGCGGACTCGCCAACATTCAGCATCGCACAAACCTCCTTGCGTCGAGCTTTGACGAATTGGCCGCGATAAGTGCCGCGACTCGAAAAGTGTAGGGAGTGCGCGGCGGCTGGATCAAGCCGCTGCGATTCGATCCGCCTTTGATCTCGGTCAGATCGAGGGATGCAGCCGATGCCATTCGGTCGCCGCTTCGTATACGGCGCCGGCCTGGATTAGCGTCGCCTCGCCGAGCCGGCGCGCGATTAACTGCAGGCTCGGCGGCGGCGCGCCCGCGCCGCAGGGCATCGACAGCGTGGGATTCCTGCTCATGTTGAACGGCGACATGAAGCGCATGAGGGGATTGCCTTCCAGGAGCCGCTTGGCGTCCGGCGGCCCGCCGCCAGCCGGAATCGCGATCCGCGGCAATGAAGGGCAGGCGATGACGTCCACGTCTTCGAAGAATGCCTGGAAACGGTTTCCGAACTGCTCGCGCACGAGCTGCGCATTTGCGTAATCCGCGCCGCGCAGCGACTCGCCCACTTCGAGCATCGAGCGGAAGCCCGGCCCGTAGTCGGCCGATTGCGCGGGATATGTCTTTGAGTGAGCCGCGACCGCCTCACAGGCGAGAATCTTAATCCCCGCCGTGACGATCGGATCGAAGTCAGGCAGCATGATCGTCACGATTCGAGCGCCGCACTGTTCCAACATCCGCGTCGCGGCGATTACCGCGTTGCCAACTTCGGGTGCGGCTCTCGCGATGAACTTTTCATCGACGCCGATGCGGATACCCTCGATGCCTTTGCCGATCATCGCGGAGTAATCATTAACCGGCGCTCGCAGGGACGTATCGTCGAGTGGATCGTAACCTGCGATTGCCGCGAGCATGAGAGCTGCATCGCCTACCGTGCGCGCCATCGGGCCAACATGGTCGAGTGATTCGGCCAGCGGAACGACGCCGTGCCTGCTGACCCGGCCCCAGGTCGGTTTGATCCCCACCACGCCGCAGGCCGCCGATGGAGCGCGAATCGAGCCGCCTGTGTCGGTGCCGATCGAAGCGAAGCACAGACCAGCTGCAGTCGCGACGCCTGAACCGCTGGATGACGCGCCAGGCCAAATCGCCGGATTCCACGGATTGATCGGAACAGGAAATTCCGGATGGTACCAGCCGCCGGCGAACTCGGTCTGATTCAGCTTGCCGAGCATCACGGCGCCGGCGGCTTCGAGCCGCGTGACGACGGTCGCACTCGAATCGGGACGCCATTCGCGCAAGACCTTGCTCGCGGCGGTCGTCAGCGCGCCCCTCGTCTGGCACAGATCCTTGACGGAAACTGGCACGCCATGAAGTGGCCCGCGCCATCGGCCCGCTTCGATTTCCCGATCAGCTTGAGCCGCGTGTGCCAGCGCGGATTCCTCGAGCACGGTGATGTAGGAGTGCAATCTCCAATCGAGCTGTCTGATGCGATCGAGCAGGCTTCGCGTAACTTCCGAGGAGGAGATCTTTCGTGCGCGGAGCATCGCGCCGAGGTCCGCGATCGATAGAAAGCAAATCTGTTCCGTGTCCATGAGGCCCTCGAATGAGAAAGCCGGAGCAGAGCGAACCCTAGCACATGAGCCGGCGATCGTATTGCCTCGTGCGTTTTCCGTCTGATGTGGTAAGGACATGCCATGAATGTTGGAATCTTTATGATGCCGTCGCATCCGCCGGAACGCAGCTTCAGCGAGGGCTTCGAATGGGACCTGAAACATCTCGAGCTGTGCGATCGCGCGGGCTTTTCCGAAGCATGGATCGGCGAGCATTTCTGTTCGCCATGGGAGCCGAACCCCGCGCCTGACCTGCTGATTGCGCAGGGCTTGCTGCGTACGTCGCGGATGAAGCTCGCGCCGGGTGCGCATTTGCTGCCATATCATCATCCCGCCGAGCTCGCTTGCCGCGTCGCCTATCTCGATCACATCGCCAAGGGCCGCTTCATGTTCGGCGTCGGCTCGAGCGGACTGCCGAGTGACTGGCGGTTATTCAATGTTGACGGGCAGGGCGGTCAGAATCGCAAGATGACGCGCGAGGCGCTCGACATCATTCTCAAGCTGTGGGAATCGGAGACGCCTTTCGAATACCGCGGCGAATATTGGACCGTGAATCGCATCGAGCCGATGCTGCGCACGTTGAAGTTCCACATCAAGCCGTATCAGAAACCGCATCCGCCTATCGGCATCGCGGGACTCACGCCGAAATCCGACACGCTCGAAATCGCCGGCGAGCGCGGCTTTATGCCGATGAGCCTGAACCTGTCCAGCGCGTACCTAGCCGAACATTGGGCGTCCGTCGAGCGCGGCGCGGCCAAGACCGGCCGCAAGCCCAGGCGCGAGGATTGGCGCGTCGTGCGCGAGGTTTATATCGCGGAGACCGACGCCGAGGCCAAGCGCCTCGCGCTCAAGGGGATGTTGGCGCGAGCGTATCGCGAATACCTGCTGCCGCTATTCGGCGACTTCGGCCTGCTCTCGCTCTTCAAGCACGATCAAAAAGTTGCCGACTCCGATGTCACGCCGGAGTATCTCGTCGAGCACAACTGGCTGGTTGGCTCGCCGCGCACGGTGAAGCAGAAATTCGACGACATGTACGGCGCCTGCGGCGGTTTCGGCACGATGCTGGTGCTGACGTTTGATTTTTCCGAAGAGCACGAGGCGTGGGCGGCGTCGCAGCAGGCGCTGGTGAGTGAGGTGATGAGCGCGCCGATGCGCATCGGCGCGCAGCCCGAGGTTCCCCAGTTCCAGCGCTAGAGTCGCATCGCAGCGGCGATGGAGTTCGACGTTATCGTCGTTTGGCGTCGGCGGGATGGGCAGCGCAGCCACATGGCAACTCGCGCGGCGTGGAAGGCGCGTGCTCGGACTCGGACGCTTCGCAATCCCGTATGCGGTGGCTCATCGCACGGGTCATCCGGCTGTCGTACTTCGAAGGTCCGCGATACGTGCCGCTTCTGCGCCGTGAAGCTCGTGCAGCCTTACGGCGTCGATCGTCAGTTAAGCCGCGTTGCGCGCTCCACGGTCGGCGCCAGCCGACGCACGATCTCCATCGTTTTACCCGATGCCATCTTGATTGCGTCGCCCTGCGAGAAGAGCACGAGCCGGTTTGCGCCAGCGTCCTTGTACGCCTGCAGATCGTCGGACGAGATGCCGTCTTCTGCCGGCGCGATGAACGCGCTGATATCAAAGGTGTCGGGATTTCGACCTCGCTCGCTTGCAGCTTTGCGCAGAGCCTCAATGTCGCGCTTGAGGCTGGAGGGTTTGCCCGCGATTGGAACCCATCCGTCATAAGTGCGGACCACGCGTTCGATAGCCTTCGGTCCGCGAGCGCCGAGCAGAATAGGCGGTCCGGATTTTTGAATTGGCTTGGGATCGCATCGCACCGCCGGGAACTTCACCAGTTCGCCTTCATAGCTGGGCGCGGGCTCCTTCCACAGCACGCGGAGCGCCTCGACCGTCTCGCGCAAGCGCTTCCATCGGGTCTCGAAACGCGTGCCAAGCGCCTCCGTCTCCTCGCGGAGCCATCCCGCGCCCACGCCGAGGATAACCCGGCCGCCCGAGATGACATCGAGCGTCGCGATCGTCTTGGCTGCGATAATCGGCTCGCGCTCAGGCAGGAGGCAGATTCCGGTGCCGAGCTTGATGCGGCGCGTCACCGCGGCGGCGACGCTGAGCGCGACGAAGGGATCCATCCAGCGCCCATAATGCTCGGGCAGCGTGCCGCCGCCACCGCCCGGCAGGGGAGTTTTGAAGCCAATCGGAATCACGGGATGCTCGGGGATGAAGAGCGACTCGTAGCCGAGGTTTTCGGCCTCGCGCGAAATCTCCGCGATGTCTCCGGATTCGGCCGTGGCCGCGATCATGACTCCGATTTTCATCGCTGCAGCTCCTTATTGCTCGATTTAGTCGCACTCTAACCTACCTGTGGCATAGAATCCCAACCCCGTGCGCGATTTCCCGCCCCAATCCCCGGGCAAGTCGCCCTATTGCATTTAGAGCGCGGTTCTTGTATGTCAGTGCTAGACAAAACAGGGCAACCATGGCGCCAAACAAACGATCACTAAGAATAGACCTCAGCTCAACGATTCCGGTTTACCAACAAATCGCCGACCAGGTGCGCGCGATGCTTGTGGCAGGGCAACTAAGTCCTGGCGACAGGCTGCCTACGGTCCGCCAGGTCGCGGTTGATTTGGGGGTCAACCACAATACGGTCGCTGAAGCGTATCGCAACCTTGCCGATGAAGGTTGGCTCCTCCTGGAGCGCGGGCGCGGCGCCGTTGTGACCGCGCGCAGCACTCCCGCCGCAACCAACAAGGCGCGCGTCGCTTTCGCGCAGCGCTTGCGCGGATTGATCGCGCAGGTTCGTGCGGCCGGAGTCTCGCCACAGGTGATCCGCTCGGAATTTGAAGACGTTGCCGAATCGCTCCTAACGCCCAAACGAAAGGAAGGCGAGCGGTGATCTGGTTCAACGTCCTCCACATCAATCCGGTGTGGACGATGGTCGTGCTGACGATGGCGTCGCTCGAATACCTGATGCCGGAGTTCAGCCGGCCGTCGGTGGCGTTCTCGATCACGGTCAGCCCCGACTTCCGAGATTCCGCCGACCACGCACGCATCGTCAGGCGGTATCGCCGAGGGGTGCTGCTTTCGGCGGTGGTCGGGATCTTCATCGCGCTCGGCGGCGTGGAGCAGTTCGAAGCCTGGAGCGGCCCGGGCGCATTCTGTGCGCAGTACCTGCTCTTCATCGCGAGCTTCGCGATGGCTCGTGCGGCGACTTCGCGCCATCGCGCCGAACCAGACGCGGTTCGCGAGGCCGATTTCACGCGCCGCGAGCCGCCGATCATGCTGGCACTGCTGGTGATGGCGCCGCTGGTCGCGATGTGCGCGGCGCTCGCGTGGACTTACCTCAACTGGCAGTACATTCCAGATCCATATCCCGTCCATTGGGGACTCAACGGCCAGCCCGACGTATGGGTGCAACGCACGCCGCTGCACGTATACGGGATGCTCGCGCTTCTCGCCGGAGTAGCCGCGCTGCTCGCGTTCTTCGGTTATGGATTCCTGTTCTGGATTCGCCGGCCCGACGGCACGGGCGAGCGCGCGTGGTATCGCCTGCCCACGGGCTGTATCGCGATCATGCTCGGCGCGGAATACTTCGTTGCGGCCTCGGCGATGCTGCCGCTCGGTGTCGATGTGCATCCGTACGAGTTACTATTGCTGTCGCTCCTGGCGGCGAGCTCGCTATGCCTGATTATCGTTGGTCCGATTGGAAGCCGCGCCCCCTCGCAATCCAATGATTACACGCCCGACGGCGCGTGGAAGCTCGGCATTTTCTACTACAATCCGGACGATGCCGCGCTTTTCGTGGAGAAGCGCTTCGGACTCGGATGGACCGTGAATTTCGGTCACACCCGCGCCTGGATTCTAATCGGGCTCGCCCTCGCTCCCTTAGGGCTCGGCTTCGCTTTCGTGATGTCGCTGGCCTCGTGATGCAATGAGACGCTGGTTCGAAATACGTATCGCCAGATCGATCCTGATGGTATTGGCCGTGCTCACAGCGACCTGCGCGACGGGTTGGGCGCTCGATCAGAGCAATGCCGCCAAGGATGCCAATGCCGCCGCGGAAAGCTGGCTCAAACTCGTCGATGCCGGCAAGTTCAATGCGAGCTGGCTCGAAGCGTCGACCTATTTTCGCAATGCCGTCACCAAGCAGGATTGGAAACGGCAGGTCGCGCTCTGGCGCAGTGCACTCGGCCCGGTGGTATCGCGGCGGCTCAGAACCGAGCAATTCGTGACCACGCTGCCCGGTGCTCCTGACGGGCAATACATCTTGATCCAATACGATTCGAGTTTTGCGCATAAGAAATCCGCCGTTGAAATAGTCACTCCGATGGTTGACGCCGACGGTAAGTGGCGTGTTTCGGAGTATTCAATCAAGTAGTAATGGTCCGGCATTGCAAATATCAGCTCGCTTCAAATCGTCCGCGAATCTATCTGCGGCAGTTCGCGTTGGCAGGCGCGGTCATCGCGAGTATCCTGGTACTTTCAATTGAGGCTCGCGCGCACGTCACGCCAGGTGAGGTCGTTACCGCGGACCAAGCGCAGCAGGTTGCCGATCTCGTCAGCCCTGGAAATCTGCTGCTCGTGAAGCAAGGCATGACGATGAAGATCGTGCCGACCGGCACGATCGACTGGCCGGCACCCTATCGCGCCGCGACTGAGAAATATTCATCGCAAGTCCGACTCTCAGAACGGGGAGAGCTGACGAACTACGAAGCGGGGCTGCCGTTCCCGATGCTCGACTACAATGATCCGCAAATCGCGCAAAAGATCATGTGGAACTTCAGCTACCGGCCGCAGTACACCGATGATGTCGATATCCGCGATGTAGAGGCCGAGAATCGCAACAGCGATCCCCATGCGTCGGATGCGATCGAGCATTTCACGATCGGGCACTTCGCGCTCTACAACAATGTCGGTCGCACGGAAATCGCGCCTACGCCCAGCGATCCCGACGCGAGCTCGAGCGGGATCCGATACCGCTTTGCCGTTTATCCGATACTAGAGCCGTCGGAGCTGCGCGGGATCGGGTTTTTGCGCTATCGCCATCTCGATCCCGCACTGGAAGACGACGTGTGGATTTACGATCCGACCACACGTCGCACGCGCCGTATCTCGCCGAGCGGCCTTTCCGATACGATCGAGGGCGGATCGCAGAGTGATTCGAGCGGGGTCGGCGGAACGAGCTACGCCAACACGATCGATCCCGATTCGTACTTCGGATTTGCCGCCAAAATCGAGGACTTTGACTACAAGCTGCTGGGCGTAAAAGAGATGCTCGCGTGCGTTGAGGCCGAAGATTCGCCGGCTCATGCCTGCAATACTGATAACGGGCGATCGGTGTGCAAAGAGAACTGGGAACTAAGGCACCTCTATGTAATCGAAGCGACCGCGCGAAAGACCTCACTTTTCGGATCGCCGCCGGCCGTCCCGCGCCGGATTATCTATATCGATTCGGAAGGCTTCTTCATTACCGCTTCAGATCTCTATGATAACGACGGAAGATTGTGGAAGACCGTAGCCACTTTCAATACTTACCGCGATCGGCCGACGATCGATGCGAAAGTATCGATTTGGCCTTTCAAACGTATATTTCAGACGGCGATGGTTGACGAAGACGTTCGCACTGGCGTTTCGACTGTGATGTTCACTCCCAGCCGCGACAGTGACTATGGCGACTCATGGTATATCAACCAAGGCGTGGTGGGGCCGAGCACATTGCAGCCCGACGCGATCGTGAGATTGGGACACTGAGATTGGGCCTCCCGCCGGGGGCAAGGTGACGGTGTGGACCCCACCGATTTGTGATCCTTCCCCCGGCGTTCTTTCGTTCTCGTCAGAGCTCTGGCCGGGAGCTCAGGAAGGAACACTATGGATCTCGCCCGCCGAGTTGCAACGACAATAATTGCGCTAACGATCGCTGGCCTAGTCGGCAGTCGCGCCGAGGCGCAAGTCAGACCGGGCGACGAAATCGGCCCTGACAACGCCGCCAAGGTCGCCGATCTCGTGAGCCCGGGCAACCTGATGCTGGTGCGGCAGGGGATGCGGATGAAGATCGTACCGACGGAGCGCCTCGAATGGCCGCCGCCGTATAAATCCGCGACTGAAAAATACTCACCGCAGGTTCGCCTCAATCCGAAGGGTGAGCTCCAATACTATGTCGCCGGGCAGCCCTTTCCGCTGCTGGATCCAAATGATCCCCAGGTCGCGACCAAGGTCATGTGGAATTTCAGTTTCCGGCCGCAATACACCGACGATGCAGATATTCGCGACGTCGAAGTGGATAGCTATCGCCCGACCGGCGGCGATCCGGTCGAGCATTTCCTGATCGCGCACTTTGCCTTTTACAACAATATCGGACGCACTGAGGTTCCACCTATCCCCACTGATCCTGAAGGTCAGGGTCCCGGTATCCGGTACAAGTTTGGTTCGTTTCCGTTCCTCGAGCCGTCGGAGATTCGCGGCTTCGGCCTCGTGCGTTATCGCTACATAGATCCTGACAAAGACGACAATGCCTGGTTTTACATTCCCAGCAATCGGCGCGTGCGCGAAGTGACTGCGGACACGCTGTCCGATGTGATGGGCGCGCTGAGCGGCGCCAACCAGGGTCCGAGCAGCACCTACGCCACTACGCTCGATCCCGATTCCTACTTCGGATTCTCGGCCAAGATTGAGAACTACGATTACAAGCTGCTCGGCATCAAGCCGATGCTGGCAGTCGTGCAGGCGGCGAATACTCCGGTCAAACCCTGCGCCACCGACGGTAATCGCACGATCTGTCCGGAGAACTGGGAAATGCGGCAGCTCTATGTGATCGAGGCGAATGCGAAGCCGCTTTCATGGCATCAGCGAATCGGCAGCGACAACGTGTTAATTCCCAAGCGCATTCTTTATATCGACTCTGAAGGGTGGTTCATTACCGCATCCGATCAATACGACAAGGAAGGCAAGCTTTGGAAAACGATCGCGACCTACAACACTTATCGCGACCGTCCAGTTCCCGATGCGAAAGTTGCTATTTATCCTTACAAGCGCGCGTTCCAGGTTGGGCTCGTCGATGAGGACCTGCAAACGGGCTTTTCATCCGTCATTTCGATGCCGGGGCGTGAGTCGCCGGACCACGAATGCTGGTATATCAACATGGGTATCGTGACCAAGGCGTTTCTCGATCCGCATCACATGGCGCTGATCGCTGATCACTGAGTATTGACTCAGACCACCTTGCGCAGTGCGATCGCCGGCGGCGTGTGGAGAGCGCCGCCAACGGGAATCGTTCCGCTGACGATACTAACTGCGATCGCAGTCACAAAGGACACGATCGCCACCATCGGCGAGACCGAGATCAG
Source organism: Candidatus Binataceae bacterium (assembly GCA_035508495.1). NCBI lineage: Bacteria > Candidatus Binatota > Binatia (SeqCode) > Binatales (SeqCode) > Binataceae (SeqCode) > Binataceae bacterium (SeqCode). The sequence continues at coordinate 28,073 of DATJMX010000069.1, read as the reverse complement.
CGCGAGACCATTGGTCAGGGCGCCGAGATCGGTGCCGTTGAGGAACATCATGAGCGCCGCGATAGAGCCGATCGCGCCGCCGACGAGGCCGAGCAAGACGGCCTCGCCGAAGAGCAGGAAGCCGATGCGCCATCTGCCGAAACCGAGTGTGCGTAGTAGCGCGACCTCGGGAATCCGATCGCGCACCGTCATCGCCATCGAGTTGCCGGAAATGAGCAGTACGGTGATCAGCACGACGAACACGAGACTCGCGATAATGGCACGAATATTTCCGACGCTCGCGAGATTGCTCGAAATAAAGTCGCTCTCAGTTTCAGTGCGCGTCTCAGTATCAGAGTTGCGATAGGTCTCATCGATCACGCGCGCTACCTGACCCATGTTGTCAGGATTATCGACCCCCACCAGCAATCGCGAGGCGCGTCCGATGAGGTCTTTCAGGCCGTGCGCCTTGTAAGCCTCATCCATATAATCGCGCCGCACCAGGAACAGATTCGGATAGGTCTGATCGGGCACAATGGTCTGAATAATGAACGGCAAACTGATCGCCTGACCGTTCCAGGTGTTACGTAGCATCACCTGCTGCCCGACATGCCAGCCGAAGCGCTTCATGGTTTCGTAGCCGACAGCAGCCGAGCGCCGGTCCGCCTTGAAGCGCTTAAGATCCTCGGGGTTGCCGCCTTGAAGATCGGCACTCATGTCGAGCAACTCAAGGTCTGCTTCTGAGATGCCGATCCAGTCCGAATCGGAGCGATAGAGCATAAAGTCGTCGAAGTCGGCTGCGCATCCCGTGACATGGGGAAGCTTCTTGATATCGAGGCAGTACTTCGCCGGCACGTTCCATGGACCAGCGCGATTAGTGACGAACAGCCGCTGCTGCTTCGAGAGCTGATCGACTATTCGGTCCATCGAAGTCGGCACCGACACCAGCATCGCGAAGACAAGTGTCGCAACCGCGATCGTGAGAATAGTCAATACCGTGCGCCGCGGATTGCGCATCATGTTGCGAAAGATGAGGACGAGGAATTTCATCTTCAGTCTCTCAGTGCCTCGACTACATCGAGGCGCGACGCCTGCCACGCCGGCAGTACGCCCCCGCATATTCCGATAATGATCGCGGCAATGAGGCCGTAGCCGAACGCCGACGGCGTCAGATCGAAGGCGAACATCATGTTGCCGACGGTCATCAAGCGGCTTTCGAGACCGGTGGCGTGCGCCACGACGATCGCGAGGATTTCGCCGATGACACCGCCGCAGAGTCCCAGCACCGCGCTTTCCATGATGAACGCGGTGAGCACATTGCCGCGGCCGAAGCCCAGCACGCGCAGCGTTCCGACTTCACGCTTGCGACGCGCGACCGCGGAATACATCGTATTCATCGCACCGAAGAGCGCGCCTATAGCTAGAATCATCGCAACGACCAATCCCAGGCTGCGTAGCTGGTTGCTGGTACCGGCCAACTGATTGTAGAAGTCGCGTTCGCTATATAGATCGACGCGAAGCCTCGAATCGGCCCGCAGCCCGGCGGCAAACTGCTCCTCATACCCGGGCTTCAGGATCAAATGCACGGTATTCGCGCCGAGCTCGGCCGGTGGAATGTGATTAATCACCGCAAGATCGTTGAAATCCATCAGCACTTCGGATTCCCGGGTGCTGCCGTCGTCGGTGAACACGCCGACAATCGGAAAATCGACTTTTGAACGTCCCAGCCGCATCTTGGCGCCGATATGAAGTCCGGGAAAACGAATCAGCAGTCGCTGGCCGACGATCCACTCATTCTTGCCGCGCTCGGGCAGACGTCCCTCGATCACTTTGATCTTGTTGTGCACCTCGTACCCGACTGGCGACTGGATCGCCCGAATCGTGGCAGTGGAAGCGTGCGGCGCGTCGGGCGTGGGATCGAAGGGAATGAGTATCTCAGCCGACATCAGCGCGTTGCCGCGGGCATCGGTCGCGATTTCAGGGCGGGTGCGCAGGATGTCGAGTGACTCGTGGTTGATGAAGCCGGCCTCGATCTTAACCCCGCGAAAAACCAGGATGTAGTTGTTGCGGCCGGCGGCAGACGTGATCGTGCGCCGCATGCCGTCGACGAAGCCGAGCAGGATCGTCAACACCATTACGACCATCGCCACGCTAAGCGCGGTCATGGTCGAAGAAGTCAGCCGCTGGCCGAGACTTCGAATGCTGTACCGGATCGGAACCAGGAGACGAACCCCCTTTCCGCTTGATGATGCGAGAGCGTTACTTTACACATGGACAGCTCGCACCTCAATGCCATGGAAACGCTGCATAGGCGGTTGCTATCAGCGAGCTAACCGCAGGCCACCAAATGTTCGCATCTGACCTGCGAAAATCTCGTTTGCAGTATCGCTCGTCCGAGTGTATGCCTCTCACAGACAGTTGACAGATCGGCGGACTGACAGGAGTGGTTATGCGACCAGGATCTGTCGGGCAGCCCTTGTCACTCTTTCTCCTTTCTTTATCCGGTTTCGCGGCGCTCGTGTTCCTTTTCCGGCCTCGCACGGCATTGGCTGCGGAGCTCGAGCCCGGTGAGCTGGTTACGCCGGCGAACGCGTCGGAGGTCGCTGGACTCGTCAGCCCCGGCAACTGCTGCTCGTCAAGCAGGGGATGCAAATGAAGATTGTGCCGATCTCTCACCTGGACTGGCCGCCGCCGTATAAGGAAGCTACTGAGAAATACGCATCGCAGGTGGCTCTGGCCCGTGACGGCACCCTAGAGAACTATGTAGCGGGTCAGCCTTTCGCGCTGATCCTAAGGATCCTCAGGTTGCTGGCAAGGTAATGTGGAACTTTACTTTTCGCCCGGGCTTCACCGACGATGTGGATATTCGCGATGTCGAAACGGATAGCTACGCGGTGCGTTCTCTATATCGATTCTGCAGCATGGGTAGTCACTGCGTCGGACCAATACAAGATTGGCGGCGAGCTATGGAAAACGCTCGCGCTATTTTATGCGTATCGAGACCGATCCTATCCGGATGCGAGGGTAGCGATTTATTTCTTCCGGCGCGTGTTTGAGACCGCGATGGTCGACGAGGATGTGCAGGACGGGTTTTCGACGGTGGTCTATACTCCGGCTCCGCATGGCTCAGATCGCGAATGCTGGTATATCAACAAGCGCGCTGGAACGCCGGAATTCTTCAATCCTGGCAGAATGGCGAGTACATCACATTAACCGCGGATGCGGAGCCGCCGGCATCTGCCGGCGGCTCCACGATTATTCGGCCGGGGATAGCGGATTACGGCTCTCCTGGAACTGGCGGGAACAGCGGCGGCGGGACACGTCCGTGCGTTGCCTGTTCGTAGGCTGCTGCTACGTGCAACAAGAGCGGTTCGCTGAATGGCGCGCCTTGCAGCAGGATTCCGAACGGCAGCTTGGTTGAAACGGGACCCACGAGGGTATTGTTCGGGCGCGTGCGATCGTAGGAAACGGTCGTGAAGCTCGAAGGAACCGTGAGCTCCGGAATACCGTTTGCGCCGAGTGTCGAATAGCCATTGCTCGGCCGATTGTGCACTGTCGGCTCGGTGGGATCGGTCAACACATACGGCGGAATAGTAGTCGTCGGCGCGATTATTACATCGATATTGTCCTTGGCCAGTTTCTGCCGCACGATCTGCTCGAGCGTGAAGCGGCGCACCTGTTTGGCAGTCACACTCAGAGTCGTAACGGTTGCCGCGCTGGCGAGGCTCGATTGCTGTGACGTTCCCATGTTGGGATCTACCCAGAAGTTCGATTTGGTAGCGAGATCGTTGATCGTCTGGATGTTCGCGTCGCCGCGGTTTTCCAGGTAGCGGCTCAAAACATATGTCAGCTCGCCAGTCGAGTTCGACGGTCCGAGGTTGCGGATATTGGGTGCGTCGACGTCGCTCGGATAGAGGGCGGTGTTGAACCACAGCGCCAGGATCTCGCTCATCTGCGAATTGGACGAGAACAGGCCCGGCTCATCGCTCTGGAAAGTCGCTGATTCGAGATATGGGAACAACTGCGGGATGACATCGTCGAACAAGTTGTTATTGGGACCTGGATCGACAATTGTCGCGCCCAGTTTGGCGAAGACCGGAATGGCATTTTCCATCAGATCGACCGATTCCTGATCGGCGATCGTCCATGGCACGTCCCATTCGCGCAGCACGCCGATGCGGATTCCCGCGAGCGGCTTCGATCCCTTCAAGGTCGACGGATCGGTGAACGAAGAATAGGGCGCGTCGGGCATCTGGCCGACGCTGAAGGCGGTCAACTCGTCGCTGGGGTCATAGCCCGCGATCACGTCCATGATTTTCGCGGTGTCGTTCACCGTGCGGCAGATCGGACCGACGCGATCGTTATAAAGTGAAGCCTGGATCATGCCGGTTCGCGGCACCAGCTCCTGCGTGGGGGCGAGGCCGACATCGTCGCTCCAGTTGGCGGGATGAATGATCGATCCGCCGGATTCCTCGCCGATCCCGCACATCGCCATGTTGGTAGTAATCGCAAGGCCGACACCGGTGCTCGAATGGCCCGCACTGCGCGTGGAATCGTAGGCATTGCACATCACGCCGCCCCACGAGCTGCGGTCGCTGCCGGATGCATACTCTCCCATGTTGGTCTTGGCGAGGATGATCGCGCCGGCATTACGCAAGCGCGTCACGAACACCGAATCCTTGGGCGGACGATCATTCGCATAGGGAGCATCAGCGCCGCTCGTGGTGCGCATATCGAAGGTATCGTACTCGTCCTTGATCGCCATTGGCACGCAGAAGAGCGAACTCATCTTGCCTGTTCTCTTGAACGAGGCGTCCTCGGCGGCCGCCGTTTCAAGCGCGTCGGGCATGCTCGGATCGCCGTCCACCAGATCAGTCTGGCTGCGCGCATGATGCGCATCGAAACCGAACAGCATTCGGTTCGCGGGCCGCAAATTCAGCGTCATCAGGGCATTGACTTGATTGACGTTGGGTTCGACGGTGATCGCGCCGAGCTGCCCATTCGGCTGATCGACACATACTCCGTTGTAGGCCTTGATTCGTGCGAGATAGTACTCGACCAGTTCTGTGCAGGTTAACTGATGCTCCTTGATAGCTGTTTGGACATCATCGATGGTCGCGTCGAGCAGATGAAACTTCGATCCGAATGGCAACTTGGGCAGCGGAAACGGCAGCACCGGTAAGCTGAACGGTGCAGGCAAGACTGGAACCGAACCTGCGCGCGCAGGCATTGCACCTGCGAGCGTAGACAAACCCATGGCAAGGATCGCCGGACGCAATCCCGCCTTCAGCCCTCGCGGGCCGCGCAAACGCATAAACATAACTAGAAGCTCCTCCCAGAGCCGTGATGGGAAATGGAGCGTCTGCAAATTACAGACCGAACCGCTTAATTGAAATTTGCACGCCGGAATTTGACAGGTAGCGCTCGAAGCGATCGTTCAGAGCATCCGGCTTCTGACCAAAGAGGCATCAGCCTGCTGCCCGCACGGGCTCGGTGGCTCGGCATCGCTAGAAAATTCTATCTACTAGAGAAACTTCTATGGACTACGATCAGGTGATTCACTGCAGCTCGGAGTCAACAAAGTGACTGGTAAACTATACCGGTCTGTATTTTCAGTAAACGGCGGAATCTAAATAGCTAATATCAAGCTACTCAGTGTGGTTCGGAAGGTCATGGAGATGGAAAGCGCAACAGCAATTCGATTGCTGTCCACGCGGCGGCGCCGAGCGCACGATCCGCATCGTCATTGCCGCCGTGTGCGTTCAGCGTGGATCGCGGGGTTGTTTCACCGGGCAGCAAGACTCGATGGCCGGCATCCGGATGAGTGACTAACACAGGATTCTTTCCGGTCGCCGTGAGTCGATCGGCGAGTGCGCGCGCGCAAACGTCGGAAGGCCAAAGCGCGTCATCAGCGCCGGCGACAAGGGCTACTTGAGCGCGTGCATTTTCAATCGCGATTGAGGCTGCTGGGACTTCGTCGGCGAAACGCGCGAGGCTGCTCTCCGCGTAACGACGATACGACACGGGTTGGTCGCCTCGCACAGGCATGTTTTCAACATCGTAGTGAACGAACGGCAGGGGCGTTCCGTTACGGGTCCATGACGAGCGCGGCGGCCATACGTCGCCCGCCCATACTACGGAAGATGGACTGATCGCGACGGCCACATCGACGCGAGGATCTTCGATCGCCACCAGCAGCGCAGCTTCCGCGCCTCGCGATGTACCGACGAAAGCGATTCTGTCGCATCCCAGATCAATCAGTCTGTCTGTAGCTGCTATGAACCGTTCCAGCGGAATCTCCGCGATAACGGGAGACTGTCCCGCACCACCGAACCAGCGCAGTGCCAGTGCTGTTGCGCCGCGGGATGCGAAGAGGCTGGCTCGCGCGACGTCCACGCGGCCGCTCGATCCGCCGAGTACTATCACCCCTAAACCGCCTGGTCGCTCAGGCGTCAGCAACGCGCCCTGCACTTCGCCAGTGAGTAGTTGCTCGTGAACGTCCATATCCGGTGCTGCTGCTCAGCTTTCGACGAAATGAGGCATTACTTCGCTTGCGAATAAGTCGAGCGAGCGGCGCGAATGCTCGTAGGTCAGGCTTCCCCAGGCAAATGACAGAACCAGGTAATTGCATCCGCTCTGCTCGGCGTAGGCGGTAACTTTATCGCGCACCGTCGCCGGTGAGCCGATGATCGCAGCCTCGCCTTTGATGGCGCGATCCAGATCGTCAGTAAATATAATTGGCACCGTGTTGAAATCGCGCCACAGCTTGGTGATGTTTGCGTAGTAATGGCGATAGGCTGGGCGCGCGATTTCCATCGCTTCGGCGTCGGTCTTGGCGACGAAACAGTGACGGACACCGCCGAACTTCGGCACTGCGACTTGCGGATTTAGATCGTCGTCGCTGTTACGACTTGTCTCGCGCATCGAACGATAAGCTTCGAACCCGGCCTTGAGGATGGCGTTGGGGCCACCGGTTACGACATTCATTCCATGCCGCGCCGAATATGCAATTGCGCTCGGCGAAGAGGCACCATACCAGAAAGGCGGATTCGGGTTCTGCTTGGGCGCGAGCTCCAGCGGCGCATCGGCATAACGATAGTAGCGTCCCTCGTATGACACTCTATGACTACGCAGCGCTGAGACGAGTACCTGCAGCGCCTCGTCAAACATCGCGCGCGATTGGAGAAAGTTTACATTGAAGTAAGCGAGCTCAAATGGCGATGCGCCGCGGCCGACACCAACCTCGAACCGGCCGCCGCTCATTTGATCGAGCATGCAAATCTCTTCCGCAAGTCGCATCGGATCATACAAGGGTAGCAGATAGACCAACGGCCCGAAGTGAATTCGATGCGTGCGCGCCGCGACGGAAGCGAGGAAGAGGCCAGGTGACGGAGCGCAGCCGAGCGGTGTCGCGTGATGCTCCGCCAGATGATAGCAGAAGAAACCCGCGGTCTCGGCAGCCACAATCAGATCAAGCCGCTGCGCGTAAAGTTGCTCCAGTGGAATATCAAGTCGCTCGAGATGATCGAAAAGGCCGAAGTCGAGTGTCATTTTGTTCATCCTGCGGAGCTTGCTTCTTCCTGATTAGTGAAATGAGTAAATAATGATAAGCAGAATGATCGCCGCGAATGAGATTGGCAATACCAGCCGGAAGGTGCGAATTAGACGGCGCGCGCGCGCGATATGTCCCGAGCGTCCAGCGATATGTACCGCGGTGATTTCGATCGCAGTAAGGAAGACGAACAGATAACAGACGAGAAAAAACAGGTCGATGAAGGTGAGATAAGGCACCTTCGGCAGGTTGGCCTGGATTGCAAATGCGAATGCGATGACGGTGAGAATAGTGGTGACCGAAATAGTGGTTTGAGCGCTCAACTCAGTCGGATCGACCCAGAGCACGGTCCACGATAGCACGACCATCAAGAGCAGCGGCAGAAAAACCTTCCAGATATAAAAGTTGTAGCGACGGACCATCGAAACGCTGAAGCGAACTTCGGTAATAGGTTCGCCTCCGATGCCGGGAATTTCCTCGACGCTCGAATCGGCGCCGGTCATTTGCCATTGCGCCAGCTCTGAATAGACCCGCGGTTCGGCGCTCAAGGATTTTTCGCCGTGCAGCTCGGAGAGCGCGACCACTCTATCCTCAGCCGCTGTCTGATGGATCAGGATTTCAAGAGTTTGCCGGTCGAAGGGAAAGGTTCGCAGATTGAAAACGTTGGAGAGTTCGGCGCTGGAGCGCTCCGAATACCTCACGGTCCCGTCGAGAAATACGCGCATCGTAACGTCGTGCGCCTCGTGGGGGGCAACGCCATTGACGAAATCGAAGTGCGGACACCAGACTTGGTCAGCCGCATAGACGCGGAACTTTTCCCACGGGGCCGAAGGCGTAAACGCGAGGCGATCGTCCTTCCATTCGGCCACCAGATAGCCCACCATTCGGAAGCGTTGAGTAACCTCGTCGATATCCGAAAGGTTTATGATGCGCATTGCGATCGCAACCGGGATCAACTGGCCGTCGGTTTGAGGCGGACTGAGTAATGAGTTGGCCGCCGGTGCGTTGGCTGCTGACAGCGCCGCTTCCGCGCGACCGCATAGGCAAAATGCGACGAGAAATAGCGCCGCGATAACTATCGTGCGAGTCTTCAGCACCTGTCTGTTATCGATCACAAAGCTGGTGAGCTTACATAGGGCGACATCGCGAAGCGGTCAAGCGCAATAGCCGTGGTGGCGACTATAGCCATCCGCTCAGATGCGTTGGCGGACCTCGTTCGCGAAGGCGCTCACGCCGTCTTGCCAGGGCGGCAGGACGAATTCGGCATCGCGGATCGTCGCGAGCACGCTGTAAGGAGGTCTCGTTGCGGCCACGGGAAATTCACTCTGGCTGACAGGCACGAGCCTGGTCTTGATGCCGAGCAGCGCAAAAAGGTGGTGCACGAGATCGTATCTGGAAGTGCCGCCCGAGCCGGCCATATGGTAGAGGCCGTAGGCGTCGGTATCGATCAGGCGTGCGATGCCTCGCGCAAGATGAGGAGCATATGTCGGCGAGCCGAACTGATCGGCAACCACGCGCAATTCGCTCCGCTCCGCCCGCGCCCGCATCGAATTTAGAAAGTTCTTTCCATTTGCCGCGAACAGCCACGCAGTGCGGACGATGAAGTGCATCGGATTCGCATCCATCACCGCGATCTCGCCAGCCAGTTTGCTGCGGCCATACGCGGAGAGAGGATTGGGCGCATCGTGTTCGCAATATGGACGACTGGTGCGGCCGTCGAAGACATAGTCGGTGGAAACATGAACGATCGCTATCCCCAGGGCGGTCGATTCGAGAGCGAGGATACGGGGGCCGCGAACGTTGACGGCCTCAGCCAGCTCAGCATGGCTCTCGGCACCGTCGACGTCGTTGTATGCCGCGGCGTTGATAACCACGTCGGGCGCGACCGCTACGATCGCCGCGCGAACTGCATCAGCATCAGTGATGTCGAGTTCCGCATGCGTTCGACCCGTTACTTGATGCTGATCGAGCGCGCGCGACAGCGAACGTCCAAGTTGTCCGTCTGCACCTGTGACCAGGATGCGCATCGCTACTGACCCTCGAACCTGGGCAGCTTGTCGAGCAGATCCTCGAGCCGGCGCGCCGCCTCGTCTCCGGCGGACAGGATCGGTTCGGTGACTGGCCATTTAACGCCGATGGTCGGATCGTTCCAGATGATTCGCAGCTCGTCGTTCGGGTGGTAGAAATCGGTGCACTTGTACTCGACCTCGGCGAAATCACTGACGACGCAGAACGCGTGCGCGAAGCCGGGTGGCACGTAGCATTGCAGAAAGTTGGCCGCGCTCAGCGACAAACCGATCCATTGCGCGAAGCTTGGTGAGCCGCGGCGGATATCAACCACGACGTCGAAGATCTCGCCCATCAATACGCGCACGAGCTTGCCCTGCGGATGCGTGACTTGTGCGTGGATGCCGCGGATTGCGCCGCGCGCCGAGCGCGAGTGATTGTCCTGGACGAAGTCGAGGTCGATTCCGATCTCGCGATACTTGCGGCGCTGGTAGGTCTCGAAGAAAAAGCCCCGATCGTCGCGAAACACGTCCGGTTCGATCAACAGCACGCCGTCAAACTTTGTCCTCGTCACTTTCACCGATAGGCACCGAACTCCTGGCTCAAAATTCTACCACGTTGAAGACCCAACTCGCATTCGAGATGAGGTCAGTCTGTCGCGGCGCTCGTCGATTTCGGAAATAGGAGCGATCTCGCGGGCGCGATTTAATTCGCGTGAGGCTCCTGCTAGCCTCCCTGCTGTCGTATGAGTACCGAGCACGGGGGCATCGTTGTCCCGATCTCGAATCCCGAGGGCGTAGTACCGCTTCTCGACCTCGCATTCGCCGCCACCCAACCCGACGAGCCGACGCCGCACGTTCTGTTGATGACGCGGCGTGCGCAGGCGATTGCCCAGGAAGCGCAGCCCGGTTCCGCGGCATTAACATCGGTGCAGGAATTCCTGACGAGCCGCAACGCGTCGCTCGCTTCGCCGCCGACGTGGACCGATGATCCGGCGACGGATATCGTCGCCACGGCGCAGGCGCGGGGCGCGCGATGGATCCTGATGGGATCGCATCGCCCCGAGTTGACTCCCGATTATCGTGGCGGCACGGTCGGCGATGTCCTGCGCCGCGTCGAAGGTACCGGGATCAAAGTCGCGGTTCTCATCTACGGACCCGCGCATCCCCAGGAAAGCGTGATCGCGGTCGTTGACTACAGCTCAGACGGAGAATCCGCCCTGGAGATCTCAGTGCGAATCGCCGCGGGCCGCAAATGCAAGATGCGCACGCTGATGGTGCCGCGCGAGGGACGTGGTCCGGACGAAGAGCTGCATGAAATGGTCAAGCGCGCGCACAAGAAGATCGGCGGACGCCCGCGCACCGATGTACTGTCGGAACGCAGCGCCGCGCGCCTCGCGCATCAGACGCCCGGTTCGATCGTCGTCATCGCATCGCGCCTGACGGAACACCTGGGGTTGCCTCTCGACAGCGCGCGCGGCGACTCGCGGCGCGTGGTGGTCGTGCACAGCGAAGATTAGCGTCGGCGCATCGGCGTCGCGGAGGAGGATGAAATGGGCGGCTGGCGGCGCGCGCTCGAGGTTTACGCTGATCGCCGCGTGCTGATGATCCTGCCGCTCGGTTTCGCCAGCGGCCTGCCGCTCCTGCTCACCTTCTCAACGCTCTCCGCGTGGCTCGCGACCGCGCACATCAGCCGTTCCGCGATCGGCGCCTTCGCGCTGGTCGGGACGCCATACGCTTTCAAGTTCCTATGGTCGCCGCTCATCGATCGCTTGCCGCCGCCGATCCCGATTGGCCGCCGCCGCGGCTGGGGCCTCGCGATTCAGATCGCGCTCGTCGCAGCGACTCTGGGCCTTGGGCTCTGCGACCCGCACCGCGGCCTTGGCAGGATGGGCGTGCTCGCGCTCATCGTCGCGTTCTTGTCAGCAAGCCAGGACATCGTGATCGATGCATACCGCGTCGAACTGCTGAGCGAGGATCAACAGGGTCCGGGCGCCGGGATGATTCAAACCGGCTATCGACTCGGGATGCTGGCTGCGGGCGCGGGCGCGTTGATTGTCGCCGATCTCGCGGGATGGTTCGCGGCCTACGCGACGATGGCGGCATTGCTCGCGATCGGCATGGCGGTATTCATCTTCGGCCCCGAGCCGCCTTCTAATAATGAAGGCGCGGACGGACCAGCCGGTGCGTGGCTCGAGACCGCAGTCGTTGGTCCATTCGTGGACTTCATGCAGCGGCCAGTCTGGGCTGCGATCCTGATCTTCATCGTGGGCTACAAGCTCGGCGAAGCGCTCGCGGGCGTGATGGCGATGCCGCTCTACGTGTCGCTGCATTTCTCGCTGGCGCAGATCGCGGCGGTATCGAAGCTCTTTGGCTTCTTCGCCACGATTATCGGCGCGCTGGTCGGCGGTATCGTGGCGGCGAAGCTCGGCGTGATGCGCGCGCTTATCGTATGCGGCCTTCTACAGTCGGTCGGCAATTTCTTCTACGTGGTGCAGGCGCTCGAGGGGCATCGGATCGGATACCTCGCGCTGTGCGTTGCAGCGGAAAACCTCACCGGCGCGATGGCGGGCGCGGCTCTCGTCGCCTACCTCTCCGACCTGTGCTCGCCCGCGTTCACCGCCACGCAGTATGCGCTGCTGTCGTCGCTCGCCGCGGTGGGACGGACGCTGTTCGCGTCGTCGGGCGGCGTCCTCGCCGATCGCCTCGGCTGGGTGCCGTTCTTCATGCTCACCACCGTCGTGACCCTGCCTGCGATCGCGCTTTTGGTCTGGATCGCAAGGCGCAGCGGCGGAATGCGAGCGGCGCCGCGCGCGGCGGTAGCTCATTCATAGGACGATTTCTTCCAGATGCCGCGTGATTGCATCAGCGCGATCTGCTTCTCGATCACTTCGCGTCGATATTCGGCATGCTTCATCGGCGCGCGGTTCAGATAAAGATTCTTCGGATAGATGGGATCCTGATAGATGAGTTGATAGAGCTCGGTGCGAATGTCCTTCAGCCAGTTGTCCCATTGGGCGCTCTCGCGATGGAAGCGCAGCGCCTCGATGTCGATCACGCCCGCGACGTAGGTCGAGACGCCGCCGTATTCCTGCTTGCCGACGATCCGCCCGCGGTGGTCGATGATCATCGAGCGGCCACCAAACGTGTCAATTGGCGTGTCCGACTCGGCATCGATGTAGTACGTGCCCATGTTGGGCGCGACGATGTACATGTTGTTGTCGAGCGCGCGGGCGCGGCTCTGGATCTCGAACATCTCGTTGCCCGTCGCAGGATGCGGATAGGATGCGCGGTAAACGACTTCGGCGCCGTTGAGCGCGAGCGCGCGCGCGTTCTCGGGATACGAACCCTCGTTGGCCATCATGATTCCAAGCCGCCCGATTTCTGTATCGACCACCGGCCAGAACGCGTCGAGCGTTGCACCGTATTTCTCAATCCACCAGTCGAAGATGTCGTGCGGACACACCGAGTGCTCAACCGGAAACAGCGGCGACACCTTGTAGTGCTGCAAGATCACTTCGCCTTTGGGATCGAGGATAAAACCGACGTTGAAGAAGCGATCCTTCCAGTCCGGATGCCGCGCTTTGGCCTGCGCGATGACGAAGCAATCGAACTCGCGCGCGATTTTTCCGAGCGCCGCGCTCTCTTCGCCGGGAATATCGATTGCGCATTCGCGGGCGAACTGAACGTGATCGAGATCGAGCACCTCGTCATTGAATCCCTGCAGCGCGCCCTCTGGAATCGCAAGCAGCCGCACCGGCAAGTCCAGGCTCGACAGCCATGCCGCGGCCTTCACCAGATGCGCGATGTGATCGAGGTTCTTTGCGATATCGGCGCGCCTGCGGATTCCGCGCGCGGTCGGGATTAAGCCCACTGCCGTGTACGGCTTGATCATCATGAGCCTCCCGCGTCAGCCGCGCGCGACCTTGGGCAACTCGTTGAGTGCCTTTTCGATTTCCTCTCCGGGGTAGGCGTAGTCCGTTAGCTGTCCGCTGAAGTAGCGATCGTAGGCGGCCATGTCGAAGTGGCCATGCCCCGACAATGTGAAGTAAATCGCTTTCGGTTCGCCAGTGCGCTTGCATTCGAGCGCTTCGTCGATCGCGACGCGGATGGCGTGGTTGGCCTCAGGCGCCGGGATGATCCCTTCGGTGCGTGCAAACTGAACGCCGGCCTCGAATGTAGCGAGCTGCGCAACCGCGACTGCCTCAACTAATCCTTCATGATGCAGCTGCGAGACCAGCGGCGAATCGCCGTGATAGCGCAGTCCCCCGGCGTGAATCGCGGGCGGCACGAAGTTGCGCCCCAGCGTGTACATCAGCATCAGCGGCGTGAGGCCTTCGGTGTCGCCCGCGTCATAAGCGTAGTGACCGCGCGTCAGGGTAGGGCAGGAGGCCGGCTCGACTGCTACGAGACGCAGATTTTTGCCCGCGGCCTTGTCGGCGAAGAACGGAAACGCGCTGCCGCCGAAGTTCGAACCGCCGCCGCAGCATGCGATGATGACGTCGGGATAGTCGCCGACCTTCTCGAACTGTTTGCGCGCTTCGAGGCCGATCACGGTCTGATGTAGGATGACGTGATTGAGCACCGAGCCCAGCGCATAGTTCGAATCCTTGCGCGAGGCCGCTTCCTCGACTGCCTCCGAGATCGCCATCCCCAGCGAGCCGGGTGAATCGGGATCGGAATCGAGAATCTTACGGCCCGCCCGCGTCTCGCTGCTCGGGCTGGCGAAAACCTGCGCGCCCCAGGTTTCCATCATCGAGCGTCGAAATGGCTTCTGCTCGTAACTGGCGCGCACCATGAACACGCGCACGTCGATGCCGAACATCTGGCCCGCGAGTGCTAGCGCCGATCCCCATTGTCCCGCGCCCGTCTCGGTGACGAGACGGCGAACACCTGCGCGATGATTGAAGTAAGCCTGCGCTGCCGCCGTATTCGGCTTGTGCGAGCCCGCGGGGCTCACGCCTTCGTACTTATAGTAGATGCGCGCGGGGGTCCCGAGTGCCGCTTCGAGCCGCAGCGCGCGGAACATCGGCGTCGGCCGCCACTGGCGGTAGATCTCGCGCACCGCCTCGGGAATCGGGATCCAGCGCTCGCGCGCGACTTCCTGCTCGATTATCGCGGCGGGAAAAATCGCGGCGAGCGATTCGGGCGAAATCGGCTGGCCATCGGGCCCAAGCGGCGGCGCGGGCGGATTCGGCATGTCCGCGACGATGTTGTACCAGTGCCTGGGAATTTCGGATTCGTCGAGAAGAATTTTTACTTGGGGCATTTGTTGTCGAGTGCCTGGAGTTGCGGTGCGCGCCGCGCCGGCAAAACGCGCGCGGAGACTCTAGCGGCTCGGATAATCCCATCGCGCAGGCCGCACTTTCAAGCGCGCCGCCGCACCTGGCCGCGCTTGACGTTTGGCCGAGGTTTGATTAAATCTGACTGCGCTCAAAACTGAGCACGCTCAGAAATGACTTCGCAGCTTAAAGTGCTGGTCGCGGAACCTTCGACCAATGGCGCCGCGCCGGGACGCATCGAACGCAAGAAGCGCGACAAGCTCCAGCGTATCAAGCGTGCCGCGCGTACTCTCTTTGGCCACAAGGGTTTCGAGGCGACGACGACGCGCGAAATCGCTCGCGCGGCGGATATCGGCGCCGGCACGCTCTTTCTTTACGCCGGAACCAAGGAAGATCTCCTGGTCATGATTTTTCGCGAGGAAATCGGCGCCGCTGTCGATCAAGCATTCCACACCATGACCGAGCGCAGGCTTATCGATCAGTTACTGCGCGTGTTCGGCGCCATGATCGCGCATCACGAGCGTAATCCCGGCCTCGCACGCGTGTTCGTCAAGGAGTTGCCGTTCGTCGATAACCGCCGCCATGGCGTCGCGACCTTCATGGCGGCGCTGCTGAAGCGGATCGCCGACTTGATCGAGCGAGCCCAGGAGCGCAACGAACTTGATTCCAGCCTGCTGCCGGCGCTCCTCGCGCAGAACCTTTTTGCGCTTTACTTTGCAACGCTGCAGCGATGGCTCGGGCGTGAGGGAACTTCCGCCGAGTCGCGCGATCGCCGCCTGCGCGCATCACTCGAGCTCCAGTTGCAGGGACTTACCATCGCGCGATCGCGACGAGGGGCGCGCGACTAAAGGAGAATTCGCATGCCGGCACGAACCGGAAAGGAATTTCTACGCGGCCTCAAAGGCACGCGCGAAGTCTGGGTCGATGGCGAACGCGTCGGCGACATCGCCGCGCATCCCGCGCTTGCCGGCGGCGCCGCGACAATTGCGAGTGTATTCGATTTGCAGCACGCGAACGCTGACGCGTGCCTGATGCCCGATCCCGAGACCGGCGAGCTCATCAACATGAGCCACATGATTCCGCACTCGCGCGAGGATCTCGATCGGCGTCATCGCTGCCTCCAGACGATCGCCGAATTCACCGTCGGCCTCATGGGCCGCACGCCCGACTATATGAATGTGACCTACGCGGGCTTTGCGGGGCGCGCCGACGAATGGGCGATCAATGGCAACGAGCGCGGCGCGGCGAATCTCGTGCAGTATCAGAAGTTCCTGCGCCGCAATGACATTTCGCTCACACATACTATCGTGCAGCCCACGATCGACAAGGCGCAGGGCGACGCTCCTCAGGCCGGCAACGAGGTTGCGCTGCACAAAGTCGCCGACACCGAGCACGGCATCGTCGTGCGCGGCGCGCGAATCCTGGCGACGCTTGCGCCGTTTGCCGATGAGCTCGCGGTCTATCCCGCCATGCCGCTGCCCGAGGGCGCCGACGCGTACGCGCTCTCGTTCTGCATTCCGATGGGTGCGCCGGGGCTCAAGTTCCTGTGCCGCGACAGTTGCTCGACCACAGGTAGTCAATTCGACCATCCGCTCTCGACACGTTTCGACGAGCAGGATGCGTTCGTGATTTTCGACGATGTCGAGATTCCGCGCGACCGCGTCTTTATCGATTCCAATATCAAGGCCTACAACACCGTGATGACGACGGGCTGGTACCCGAACGTCATGCAGCAGACGATGATTCGCGCACAAACCAAGCTCGAGTTTGCGTACGGACTGGCATCGCGGATGGCGGAAATTATCAACGATGTCTCTCCCGCAACGTCGCAGTTGCTCGGCGAAATCTGGACCTATGGGGAACTGGTGCGCGCCGCTATCAAGGCGTCGGAGGACGAAGCGTTCGTCTATGGCAACGGCGTATGCTTTCCCAACGGTGCTCCGCTCGCCGCACTGCGCGCCATACTGCCGACCTGGTTCCCGCGGGTTGCAGAAATCATCACGTTAATTGGCTCGCACAATCTGCTGGCAACGCCAAGCGCGGCGCAATTCGATGATCCGAAGATGCGGCCACTGATCGAAAAATTCCTCTGCGGCGCGAAGGGAGTAAGTGCCGAAGAGCGGGCGCGGGTTTTCCGCCTGGCGTGGGATTTCGTCGGCACGGCACTCGCCGGTCGCAACGTGCTCTACGAGCGATTCTACCTGGCATCCGGGCCGCGCAATATGCAACTGGCTAATGTGCTTGCGCCGAAAGACCGCGCGCGTCGGCTGGTCGATCAAATACTCGGTATCGCACAACCTTCAAACGGCCACGCATCCGCAGCGCCGCAGGTTGTTAACCTGCCGCGATCCGCGTCCGGATTTCGCAAGCAGTAGTCGCAAACCAGATCACATTCAACCAACTGACTAATCGGGAGAGTATCCAATGAGTGTGCTTAACGGACCAAGAGAAGAATTGCGGCGAATCCTTTTCCAGGGACATCCCGAATGGGTTCACAGCGAAGGAGATCGCCTGAAGCTTGGCGACGGGCGCACGATCGCGGAAGCTGAGGCGACCTATCTTCCGCCGTGCGATCCGACGAAAATTCTCTGCATTCATCTGAACTATGAGTCGCGGCGCGTTGAGTTCAAAGCGCCGACAATCGAAACGCCCACCTACTTTCAAAAGCCGACCACCGCGCTCAACTCCCATCGCGGCAGCCTGTGCCGTCCGGCGGGGCGCAAGTATCTGAACTATGAAGGTGAAGTTGCAGTTATTATCGGCAAACCGATGCGCAACATCGGCCGCGCCGAAGCCTGGAATTATATTGCGGGCTTCGCGCCCGCTAACGATGTCGGATGCCAGGACTTTCGCGACACCGACGCGGGCTCGATGCTGCGCGTCAAGGGCATGGACGGCTTTTGTCCGATCGGACCGGGAATCGTGCGCGGCGTCGATGTCCGCGACTCTACCCTCAAAACCTACATCAACGGCAAGGTCGTGCAGAACGGCAACGTCAGCGAAATGCTGTTTCCGATTGACTACATACTCGCCGACCTCTGCCGCTATATCACTTTGCTTCCCGGCGACGTGATATTGAGTGGAACGCCGAAGAACTCACGGCCGATGAACGTGGGCGATACGGTTGAAGTAGAAGTCAGCGGCATTGGACGCCTGATGAACAACGTCGTCGAAGCGCCCGCAGCCGCAAATCAGGTTGGGCACCAGGGCAGCGACACCGATTCGGTGCGGCGTGTAGCGCTCGGGTCGGATTGGGTTCGCCCCGAGGCGCGATAACGGGCGGCGAGGGTGGCTTCGACCTAAAAGCGGAGTACCATCTCAGCTATGAGGCGATTTCTTCCGGCCGAGATGCTGGCGCGGCCCGAGCACTTCATCGTGATGAGTGTGCAGAAGATGCGCGCGATTCGCGCCGAGCAGGGTCTCACCGGCGTAATCGTGCCTCTCGATGAAGAGCATCTGCGCGCGCGGCTGCATACGATATACACGGGCGAGCTGCAGGCGATGGAGGCCGCGGGGCGCACGCTGTTCGACTTTCCCGACGCGCCGTGGGAATTCCAGCTCGACATGGCGCGACAGATTTGGGACGAGTCGCGGCATACCGAGATCTTCGAGCGGCTGCTGGAATATCTCGGTGCGCGGCCGGGTGATTACGTCGAGACCGATCTTCTTTACAGTTGCACCCTCACCGATGATCCCGCTGCGCGTGTCGCCGGAATGAACCGCGGTCTCGAGGGCCTCGCCTGCGACACCTTCGAGCAGTTGATTCGAATTGCGCAGCACAATGGCGATGTGATTATCGAGCGCGCCGTTGACTACGTGTTAGCCGACGAAATTACCCACGTGCGGATGGGCTCGAAGTGGATGCGCCGTCTGACCGAGGGCGACCCCGAGCGCCTCGCCAGAGCGCAGGCCTTCCAGGATGGCGTCGACGCCGATCTGAATTTCCGCGGCCGCCGCCGCGCACGCGAAGATCTGCAAAAAGACGACGGCAGGCTAATCGCAATCGCACGCGAATCGCGCCTGCTCGCCGGCTTCACCGAAGACGAAATCAAACGCCTCGCCGACTCAGCCCGCCGCAGCGCCGCTTACTGAAGTAATTTATTGCGACGCCAATCAGGCGGCCCTGCGCAGGTGGGGTCGTAGTTGGTGGCCTACGGCTAGATCGTCGTATCAGGCGCAACTTGACGATCAGTCGTAAAACAGTAAATTCACCATATCCGGCTGTCGGCCGAGGTGCTACGTTCCCGCTTCAGCAAGGGGCGTATGGTTCCAATCCGCTACAACGTACGGAGCTTGCTCGAACGCGGAGGAACATCATTGATGACCGTGCTGGGTCTCGGCATGGTCGCAATGATCTTCATAGTACTGTTCGGCTACGTAGATGGGCTCAAGCAAACAATCTTGAATGGAAGTGGCGATCGCAACTGGATCCTTCTGAGCCGAGGCGCACAGGACGAGGGACAGAGCGCCGTTACCTACGACGAAATTGAAATGGTGAGCGTGCGGCCGGAAATCGCCGTTGACAGCAACGGCCGGCCGCTCATTTCGCGCGAACTCCTCCAAGGCGTCAATATCAGCCGCGACAAGCACGTGCGCCGATTCGTCCTGCTGCGCGGCGCGACGCCGAACGCATATGAAGTACATCGCGGCATGCACCTGGTCAGCGGACGATGGCCCGCGCGCGGTCAAGTTGAGTGGGTCATTGGACAGAAGGTATATGCGCGTGAGCCCTACCTTAAGCCAGGGACTTCGTTTCACTATGGACGTCAAAACTGGACGATTGCAGGCATATTCTCAGATAACGACAGCGCCCGTGAATCGGAGATATGGACCGACTACGAGGATTTGCTGGTCGACGGAAGGTATCCAAGCGACATCGCAAATTCACTCCACGTGGTGCTGAAGCCCGGTACCGCCGAAGCATTCAAGCAAGCTCTCAAGAGCGATGGACGGCTGAACTTTGACGTTCTGTCCGAGCGCGAATACTACGCCGAACAAAGCCGGGTCATCGATCAGCTCCGCTCGCTAGGTCTCATCGTAGCTCTGACTCTCGGAATCGGCGCCACCTTCGGCGGGATGTATACTATGTTTGCCGCGGTTGCACGGCGCAAACGCGAAATCGGCGTGTTGCGGGTGCTGGGATTCTCGCCCGGCAGCATAGTCAATAGTTTCGTGGCGGAGAGCGCGGTCCTGGGCGTTGCTGGCGGAATCACGGGCGCGTTGCTCGCTTATTTAACAGCTTGGGGAACGGGGCTGAACAGCCGGTTGCTCAGCGTAGGATCGACATACTTCTCATATCAATCGACGGTAGTTGCGGTGCTGGCCGGCATAACCGCTTCCGCACTTATCGGTATTCTTGGCGGTCTGGCACCCGCATGGCGCGCCGCTCACATGGGCGTGGTTGAATCCCTTAGGGACCCATGATTGCCGCGCGCTTGTGGCTCATAGCGTTGCGCAACATGCGGCGCCAATTCTGGCGAACTGCTCTAATCAGCCTGATGTTTGCCGTCGCAGTCTTTCTCTCTACGATTCTGGTAGCAGTACCAATATCGATGGACCGCATCGCTGCAGATGCCGCCAAGGGGCTTCGGCTTATCACGATCGCGCACAACTCTTACGGCCTGCCGGCGAAATATTGTAACCAGATCAAGAAGATGCCGCACGTGGTCGCGTGTGCACCCGAAATAGAATTTAACGCGATCTACCGCGACCCACGTGACCACATCATGGCTCTCGGAGTAACCGAGGATATATTTACCGTCAGTGGCACCAATGAGTACCAGGTCCCGCCCGATATCCGTAAGAAGCTTGAGGCCGATCGTCGGGGTGCGTCGGTCGGCAGAGTATTAATGCGCGAATACGGTTGGAAACTTGGCCAGCCGATCACGCTGCGGGACGCGGACAGCAAAGTGACTTTGACGCTGATCCCGATGCTGGAATTGCCGACCTTGCTTACGGCAAGGTCGCTATTCTTCAATCGCCAGCTTTTTGATGATGCAATTAAAGATAGCTATGGTTCGAGTTCGCAAGACCTTGCATCTTTCCTGGCAGTCAAAGTCGATCGGCGCGAGAACATGGACCAGGCGATTGCGGAAATAGACGAAACTTTCCGCAATTCGCCCGCCGAAACTGAAACGACTGATGAATCTGATTCACTTAACAGCGTTATCACAGATGTTGGCGATGTAAGAGCAATCGCCTTCAGCCTGTGCAGCGTGATCCTTGTGACAATTTTTCTAATCGCGGCCAACGCGATGGCGATGATGGTAAGGGACCGCATAACCGAGGTGGCCGTATTGAGAGCAGTAGGTTTCGGAAGGGGGCACGCTGTGGCGATGCTTCTTATCGAAGCGCTTCTAATCGGCGCGCTAGGTGGACTAGCCGGCGCCTGCGTCGCGCTGTTGCTATTTCACCGGGGAATATCACTTGGCGCTCTGACCGGCGATCTCGGCTACATGGCAGTCGCCCCGGACATCGCAATTGGCGCGGTTTTCTTAGCGATGTGCGTAAGCGTCCTCAGCGCGATAGTGCCCGTGATGCGCGCCGTCCGAATTCCGCCTGCAATAGCAATTCGTAAAATTGTTTGAAGTCTTGGACTCCAGGTCTGGGCAATTCGCCGCGGCAGAAGGTCTTCGCGGACGGCGCGCCACGAGCTGGGCGGATTTCTCCGAATGTCGAGTCGCGAACCGAGATCGCGTTCATGCCGCTGCATCGAAGTCAGTGCGTCGCCGCAGCGCGGCGTACTGATTTTCACCATCTTGAGTATGACCCGGAAGTGTTGGCAGAATTCTCGCGATGGATTCTGATCCTCAACTGTATCGCGTACGACGGCTGTTGCCTGAAGATGCGCAGGCGATTCCTGGGCTGACCGAGGCCGTCAATGGTCCCGGGTACATTCACGCCGAGGTGTACCATCCCGCCGCGCTGCTGCGGATGAACGAGAGTGGCGAGCGGCTGTCGGTCGTCGCCTTGCACGAGGAGGCGGGCGTCGTTGGCCACTATGCGCTCGAGCGGCCGGACCTGGGGTTATTTGCCGAGACCGGCGAGGCGATGGTCCTGCCTGCGCATCAGCACCATCATCTGCTCGATCGGATGCGCGTGTTGCTCGAAGAGGAAGCCGCTCGGATCGACTTGATCGGCATCTACGGCAACGCCGTCACGCATCACGTGTACAGCCAGAAGATGGAGGAGCTGTTCAAAGCGGTGCCGACGGGATTCCGTTTGGGATCGGCGCCCGCCGCGGCGCATCGCCTCGAGAATTTTCCGCAGCGCATCAGCCTCGTTACGTATTTCAAATACTTGCGGCGTCCGGGCGCGTTGCGCGTGCACATTCCTGCCCATCATCAGCAGATGGCGGTAAAAATCTTCGCCGCGCTTGGCCGCAAAGTCGAGGTTGCACCTGCAAGCGAGCCGGCGCCCGTCGCCTTGACGATCGAGTCGTCATTCGAGACGAGCGAGCAGCAAGCTACGGTCACGATTCGGCGCGGCGGCTCGCACACTATCAGCGATCTTGAAAACGAGGTTGCGAGCCATCTTGCGAATGGAGATGCGGAGGTCGTGTTCGTTGAGATTCCGTTGGCTGATCCCGCAGCGCCGGCGTTGTGTGCGGCCTTGGAGGCACGCGGATTTTTCTTCTGTGGCATCGAGCCGCGCGACGAAGAAGAGGGCGATCTGATGCACATGCAGAAGCTGATGCGGCCGCTCGACCTCGCCCTGGTGCAGACAGTTGATGACCTCGCGCGTGAGTTGCTCGGCTACATAGGAAGCGAGCGCGAGCGGGTCTCGGCGAGCAAATAGTCAACACCACGATCTGCGCCGCACCTTCTGGATTGGCGTTTATCGGACTGCTAGCTTACTGCATTCCTGAAGCCTTTGCGGCGGTTTGATCCGGCCTCGTTCCGAAAGGAGATCGCGGCGGTGATTCCTATACGTTACAACCTGCGCAGCCTAATGGTGCGGCGCACCACTTCTGCCATGACGGCGATCGTCGTCGCGCTGGTGGTGATGCTGCTCTTCATCCTGTCGGGATTTGTGGCAGGTCTGAAACAAACTGTCATGCGCAACGCCGTGCTCGACAACTGGATCGTGCTGAGCCGCGGCACTACCAGCGAGCCCGACAGTTATATCAGCCGCGACCAGTATGAGATCATCAAGAGTCGTCCACAGATTGTTACTGACGCGAAAGGGGCGCCGCTGATCTCGCCTGAGATCTCAACCGGCTTCAATCCCAACCCCGACGCGCCGCGCTTGGCCTCTATGTCTACGATGCTGCGCGGGCTCTATCCGATCGCCTACCAGGTTCATCGCGAGCTCAAGATCGTCGATGGCCGCTGGCCGCAGCACGGCGCGGCCGAGATGGCGATTGGGCGCAAGCTGGCGGCCCGCTATCCGAATCTCGGGGTCGGCAATACCTATCGTTTCGGCCGCCGCGACTTCAAAATCGTCGGCATCTTCTCGGACAACGACAGCGCGCGCGAGTCCGAGGTTTTCACCGACCTCGATGTGCTGGCACAGGAAGTTCATTTCAACAGCGGTTTCGAATCGCTGCACGTGGTGCTGAAGCCGGGTATGGAATCGGCATTCCAGGATTCGCTCAACACCGACGCGCGGGTGAGACTCGACGCGGTGTCGGAGCAGGAGTTCTACGCGCGCGAGACTGGTTTCGTCGAGCAGTTGCGATCGCTGGGACTGATCGTCGCGATGATTCTCGCGATCGGCGCGGTTTTCGGCGCAATGAACACGATGTATGCGGCGGTCGCGCGGCGCACGAGCGAGATCGGCGTTCTGCGGGCACTCGGCTTCAACCGTATCAACGTTCTGGTTTCGTTTATCAGTGAGAGCGTGCTGCTCGGACTCGCGGGCGGTATCGCGGGAGAAATACTCGGTGTCGTCGTGGCATTCGCAACGGGCCTGACCGGTGAACTGCTCAACGTCGGTTCGTTCATTTTCAGATTCCAGTTAACGCCCGGCGCATTTATCTCCGGGATGCTGGCGGGGATTATCATCGGCGCAGTCGGCGGACTCCTGCCGGCCTGGCGAGCGTCGCGAATCGGCGTGATCGAATCGCTGCGCGCGGTCTGAGCGGTGCGCGGAGGCGGTTTGCAACAATGAAGCTGTTCAAGCTGATCGAGCGCAACATGCGGCGCAATTTGCGGCGCACGATTCTGACTACGCTCACGATCGCGCTCGCCGCTTTCGTTTACACGGTGCTGGTGAGCGTGCCTGCCTCGATGGACCGCGTCGTCAACGAGGCCACGGGAACGCTGCGGCTGGTTGTCCTGAACAAAACGGCGCCATGGGAGGATCTGCCCGCGCGTTACTGCGACGAAATCCGCGAGATGCCGGGAGCGGGCGCGTGCGTGGCGTTCACCGGATGGTTCGCGACCTGGCGCAATCCGAGTGAGCCGGTGTTCACGATCGCGGGCGGCCCACAACTGCGCCAGGTGTTTCCCGACTACCGGCTCTCCGACGAGATCGAGAAAACCGTCAGGGCGGAACGCCGCTCAGCGATCGTCGGTCCCGTGCTGATGGCGAAATACCACTGGAAGATCGGACAGCAGATTACGTTGCGGGGGACGGACTCCAAGCACATGGAGTTGCCATTCATCATCAAGGGCGTGGTGCCGACGACTCGCTATCCGAACACCTTTCTCATCCGGCGCGACTACCTGATGGAAGCGCGCAAGGCTAACGGCCTGGGCGACGAGGATATCGCATGGCAGTTGTTCGTGCGCTCGGACAGCGCCGCGACGCTGGCGCCGCTGGCCAAGGAAATCGACGATCACTTTCACAACTCCGACTACGAAACGCGCTCGATAACCGAGAGCGACGCGCTCGCCTCGGGACTGTCAGCGCTCGGTAATTTGCGCGGGATCATCTTTGCCCTGATCGCGGTCGTGGTTCTTACCGTGTTCCTGATTGCCGCGAATTCGACCGCGATGATGGTGCGTGATCGTTTGAGCGAAGTCGCGGTGATGCGCGCGCTCGGCTTCTCGCGGCTCGCCGTCTCAGGAATCTTGTTCGGCGAGTGTCTGCTCATCGGCATCATTGGCGGCATGATCGGCGGCGGGCTCGCGCTCAAGATGTTCTATGACGGGATCACGCTCGGCGTGGTGCTCAACGGCAACGGCGCGCTGTGGGTTACGCCTCAGCAGGCGCTTGGCGCGGTAATCGTGTCGGCGCTGGTGTGCATCGTCAGCGGCGTGGTGCCGATTATCGAAGCACTGCGGATTCCTCCGGCGCTGGCATTCCGCCAGATCGTCTGAAACATCGCTGTTCGAAAACGGGACATCGCGTCCCGCGTTCGCGACACTGCTTGTCACATCGATTGTTGTCGGCACGCTATCGCTCGCCCATTCGACCGACGCGAAGGCATCGCTCTTGCTGATGAGATCGCGGGAGGGTGCCATGCGCGCATCGCACATGGCGCCGAAGGTTTGTCATGCCTCGTAGGTTGAAAGCGAAAGCACCGCACAAGCTTGCGATCGCAGGTGTCGCGGCGCTCATCTGGCTCGTTGTCATCGCCTCTGAACTGCTAGTAATACGCGAGCTGTCGGCCGCAACGGCGCCAGCCGTGCCTGCGGCCAATTCCGCGTCCAGCCAGGAGGGGATGGCGTGGAAGGCATGACCCTCTCAGCCCACGAGGTGGTCGTGCCTTCGGCGATCGATCGCGCCGCGGATGAGCGCGCGCGGGCGATCTTTGACGGCACGCGCGAGTACTTCTTTCACTGCACCGATCAACTGTTCGCAGTGCTGATGCCACTGCAGTGGCTGGGCGCAATGCTGGCGGCGTGGTGGATTCCGCCGCTCTTCAGCAACGATCCGATACCTGGACTGTCGCGGATGATGTTCGTCGTGCTGCTGGGTGGCGCGATCACGGCGCTCACGGTCGGCCTGGCGCTGTACTATTCGGGCACCGTTCTCACGCGTCACACGATCGCGGTCTGTCAGATGCTGATGTGCGCGCTTCTGATCAACGTTGGCAATGGACGGATCGAATTTCATTTTCATATTTTCGGCTCGCTCGCGTTTCTAGCTTTTTACCGCGACTGGAAGGTCCTGCTCACAGCCTCGGCCGTGGTGGCGCTGCATCACTACCTGTTTGGGCAATATGTCCCGCAGTGCGTTTACGGTGTGCTGGTCGTCCAACAATGGCGGTGGCTCGAGCACAGCGCGTGGGTGGTATTCGAGGATATTTTTCTCTCGGTCTCGATCGTTCAGAGTACTCGCGAGATGAAAAAAATGGCGGCGCATCGGGCCGACCTCGAGATGGTTAACGAGCGTATCGAGCACCAGGTCGACGAGCGCACCGCCGAGCTGGTTGCGGCGCGCGAGGCCGCGCTCACGGCATCGCGCGCCAAGTCGGAATTCCTGTCGACCATGTCGCACGAGATTCGCACGCCGATGAACGCCATTCTCGGCATGGCAGAGCTGCTCGAGGAGACCAACCTCAGTCCGGATCAGCGCAGGTTCCTTAATATCATGACCAACAACGGCGCGGCGCTGCTCAGCTTGCTCAACGACATCCTGGACCTGGCGCGCGTCGAGACTGGAAAGTTCAAACTCGAGCAAGTCGAATTCGATCTCGAAGGAGTGACCGATCGGGTGGTCGAGACGCTGGCGCTGCGCGCGGACAGCAAGGGAGTAGAGCTCGCCGCGCATATCGCGCCGGACGTTCAGCTCCATCTGATTGGCGATCCGCTGCGGCTGCGGCAAATCCTTGTGAACCTGATCGGCAACTCGGTCAAGTTCACCGAGCACGGACAGATCGTGCTCAATGTCGAGCGCTGCCCGAACGCCGAACCGGGCTGGCTGCACTTCTCAGTCGTCGATTCCGGCATCGGGATCAGCAAGGACAAACTCGATCAGATTTTCTCCGCATTTACGCAGGCCGATTCTTCGACCACGCGCAGGTACGGCGGCAGCGGACTCGGACTTACGATCGTCAAGCGGCTCGTCACGCTGATGGGCGGCGAGGTGTGGGTCGAGAGCGAGGTCGGCAAGGGCAGCGCGTTTCACTTCACAGCCAGCTTCACCGTGGTTGACGGACCGTGCGCAGCGGTTGTCGAAAAGACTCGCAACCTCACCGCCGTCCTGTCAGGGGTGAGCGTGCTGGTCGTCGATGACCAAGCAGTCAATCGACTCATCCTGCGGGAGATGCTGGCGAGCCGCGGCGCGATCGTCGATCAAGCCGACAATGGAGCGACGGCGCTCGCGATGCTGGAGGCTTCGAGCAAGAGCGCCAAGCCCTATCGGTTGATTCTGCTCGACTGCCGCATGCCGGGGATGGACGGCTTCGAAGTCGCGGAGCGGATCAAATCGCTCAGCTACGGAGCGCTTTCGGTGATGATGCTCTCGTCGGACGATCTGAAATCGGAAATCGCGAAGTCGCGCAAGTATGGCCTCGATGCGCACCTGGTCAAACCGGTGCGGCGCGCGGACCTCTATGAGTCGATCGCAATTGCGATGTCGCATAAGCGTGAGGCAAATCCCGAGGCAGCGCCGGCCGCTGCGCCTGCAGTGGCAAACAAGAAAGAAGCGGTTGAGCCTGCCAAGCCCTCGCTGCGAGTTCTGCTGGTCGATGACTCACCCGACAATCGATTGCTGGTGCGGGCTTATCTCAAGAATCCGCGCTACGCGCTCGACGAAGCCGAGGACGGCGCGATCGCAGTCGCCAAGGTCAAGAACGGCAAGTACGACGTGATCTTGATGGACATCCAGATGCCGGTGATGGATGGCCTGGAGGCGACGCGCGCGATTCGCGAATGGGAGCAGACGCTGGCAGCGCCGCGGCTGCCGATTATCGCGCTCACCGCGTCGGCGCTCGAGGATGATGTTCGCCGCACGCTGGAGGCGGGCGCGGATCGTCACGTCGCCAAGCCCGTCAAGAAGAGCATCTTGATCAGCGCGATCGACGGCCTGACAGCTAATCGCCCGGCGGCCGAGAATTGCGGCCCCGGCGCGCTCGTCAGCGGACCGCTACAGCATCGCGCGTGACCCGCGTGGCGCCGGCCGCACATTTAACTTGCGTCTGAGTTGAAGCTTCGGTAGCTGATGCTGCGTCAGAGGCGCAGGCCGGTCTGCCATGTTGCGAACCATCATATTCAACGGAACGTCGACGAAACTCATAGACAATCAATCGCGCGTGAAGCCGCCCGGGCCGGGCGAGCTGTGCTGGATCGACGTGCAGCAATACCAGGCCGAGGAGTTACACGCGGTCGGCGATGCGATGGGATTCCATCAGCTCGCGATCGC
>DATJMX010000068.1 GCA_035508495.1 Candidatus Binataceae bacterium | reverse complement strand
CATCTTGCGGGGTTCCTGCCGTTCTATTTCTTTTCGTTGGCCATTTTTCCGATCGCGGGATGGGCGGCGTTTTCGCGGCGATGGTCAGGCACCTGGGCTATCCCTGCGGTATGCGCAGTGACGATCGCGATGGCGTCTCTGTATTTCTATCGCGACGGGCTCAACGTCGGCTCGGCGCGCAATACGTTTGCCGCGATGATAGCGGGCTTTATCCCCGGACAGCGCTTTCTGCTTCCCGCCTCGATGCTCGCCTGCTTCCCGGCGGCGCAGTTTCTGAGTTCTCGCAGCGGCCTGCTCGAACGCGGTATCGGAAAAACCGCAGCGCTCACGGCTTTCGCAGCATCCTTCCTGCTGCTGACGCTCGCGCATCAGTCGTACTTGAATGCGCACAAGCGCGTGCAATTCGCTCTAGCCGACAGTCTGCCGAGCGATGCGAAAATCGCGAGCTCGGGGGACGCTCTCAAGGAATTCGCGCCGACATGGGCGATTTTCACGCGGGCGTACAACCTTGATACTGGCGAGGCGCTGCCCTCAGGCGACTACTTCGCGCTGCTGGAGACGCCGGGTGGCAATGCACCCGCAGGCTGGGCCGCGCATCACGCGGTCAGGAGGATCCCGATTCGTTCGTGGGTCTGGAACCGCGATTTGCTGATCGGCGCCCCGGCAACCGACTCCAGATAACCACAAAGACACCAAGGCACGAAGCGAAGCGGCTCCGCCGCTTCGAAAAACCAATTCTTTACTTGGTGCCTTCGTGGTTTGCCTGGCTCTCTTCGCTCCGGACTGAAGAGAGCCATCCGCTCTAAGGCAATCCGACCTGCGGGCGCGTCGAATTGGGCGAGAAGCGCGCACGCAAAAGTGCTTCGCCGACTGACGAACTGGTCAGCACTGCACTCGCGTCGCAGGCGCACTTGAGACTCATCATCCTTGCGCTCTTGCCCAGCGCCGAAGCGAATCCTTCGAGGTTGGCCTTGAGGCCCGCGGGGGCTTCCTTGTCGACGATCGTCATGTCCTTGTTGGTCATGATGATCTCGACCGGCGTGCTGCCGGTCTCCTCGGCGAACATCTGCTTGACCATCACGACGAACGCCGAATGGTCGAGCCCCGGCACGTCGCGGCTAAGCTCGAGGTCGTAGGCGCGCTCGGCGCGATGATCGTCGGGCGGAGTCGCGAGCGTGGCGCTGAGCGCGGAAGCGCGGCCGGTCTCGGCCGTGGGATTGTCGGCATACTCGGCGAGCGAGATGCGCGCCTGCGCGATATTGCCGCCGTCCATCGCGCCCAGCGTCCTGCCTAGCAGGCTCGCCGACTGTGCGCGCTTGATCTGGGCCTGTGCCGCGGCCAGCATCCGCTGCACTTCAGGATTTTGCAGGCCAATCGACTTGAACACCGCCATCGCGGTTTCGCCCTCGCCGCGATCGAGCAGATTCTGCGCGGTCTCGATTGGCACCAGCGCACCCGTGTCGCGGATGGGAGCATTCTGCAGATAGAGCTTGGTCGCGGCGACGAGCTTGGCCTCGACCCGGGTCTGCACCGCCTCGTAGGCCTGCCAGGCGCTCGACGAGAGCAGCTTCTTGCCGGTGGCACGTTCGACGAACATCTGGGCCGGGATCGACAGGATCGCCGCGGCGGTGCCGACGATCGGCTCGCTCTCGGTGAAGGTGAATCGATGCCGGTCTTCGGCCAGCGTCGTCAGGTTGAGCGTCCAGATTTCGTAGGTCCCCGTGAAGCGCGCCTCGTGCTCGCTCTTCTCGGTATGAAAGCTGTCGGCCGGCAGGCTCACGATTATCACGGCGTCGAGGCGATCGTCGGCCTCGCCCGCAACGAAGCGCTTGACGCAGGCGTCGAGGCCGCCCGGCGGCTGAATCGGGATTTCCTTGACGTTGGGCAATTCGCCGACCAGGTTCTCGATGTCGTTTTCGGTCGCGGACGAGATCGGACCGTTGACGCCCACACCGATCCGCACCTGCGCCAGCGCACGTGTGGATAAAGAGGCCAGCGTTAACATCGCCCCGACAAAAGTAGCCAGATATTTCTTCATCTTCAGAATGCTAGCGGGCCGGCGCAGCCTGTAGGGGTGTGAACACGTCGCGCGCGCGGCGATTGCTTGAGTATCCGGACCGCAAGCTACAATGTCCATTAAGGCTGCACAATGCCGGATCGCATCATTCATATCCTGCCCGAGCAGGTCGCAAGCCAGATCGCGGCGGGCGAGGTCGTCGAGCGTCCGGCGTCTGCCGTAAAGGAGCTGGTTGAGAATTCGCTCGACGCGGGAGCGCGCTCGATTGCCGTCGAGATCGAGCGCGGCGGATGCGCGCTGCTGGCGGTCAGCGACGACGGCTCCGGCATGGGGCGCGAGGACGCGGTCGTATCGATTCGGCGCCACGCCACTTCGAAGATTCGCGGCGCGGGCGACCTCGCCGCGATCCGGACGCTGGGCTTTCGCGGCGAGGCGCTCGCCTCGATCGCGAGCGTGTCGCGGATGACGCTGCGCTCGCGGCGGGCGGGCGACGATCACGGCATCGAGCTTGCCATCACCGGCGGCGATATCGACGCGACCCGCGAATGCGCCTTAGCCCACGGCACGCGGATCGAAGTGCGCGAGCTCTTTTTCAACACACCCGCGCGGCTCAAGTTTCTCAAGACCGTCGCGACCGAGCAGAGCGTGATTGCCGAGGCGATGCAGCGCCTGGCACTCGCGAATCATCAGATCGCGTTTCGGCTCACCAGCGACGGGCGCGTGATCTTCGACCTGCCGCGCGCGACGACGATTCTCGAGCGCGCGCGCCAGCTCTTCGGCCCCAAGCTCGCGCCCAGGATGTTGGCGTTCGATCTCAGGCGCGTAGGACTGCGCGCGTGGGGGCTCGCCGCCACCAGCCAGGAGTCGTTTGCGACCGCGAGGATGATCTTCACCTTCGTCAACGGCCGCACGGTGCGCGATCGCCTGCTGGTGCGCGCGGTCGAGCAGGCCTACCAGACGCTCATTCCGCGCGGACGCCATCCGGCGGTGATCCTTTTCGTCGAGATCCATCCCGAGGAAGTCGACGTCAACGTGCATCCGATGAAAACCGAGGTGCGCTTTCGCAACTCGGGCGCGATTTTCGAGGCCGTATATCACGCGCTGCGCGATCGGCTCGCGAATCAGACTGAAGACCCAAGCGCGCCGCAGGAAGTCGCGATGCAATCTTCGCACGGCGCAGCCGCTGCGCTGGAGGCAGCGCAAATCGCGCCGCCGGTTCCGAATCACAACGTGGCTTCGATGGCTGCCGCGGTTCCCGCGCGCTCCGAGGCGCCGCTCCGGCTCGTTCCCGACGCTCCCCTCGCCAATCCCGCCGTGCAGCGCGCGCTCGGCCTCGCGTTTAGCCGTGAGGCGGCCAACGGCGTCGAGCATCAGGGGCGGCCGATTCCGATGTACTCGCAACTGA
The DNA here is from genome assembly GCA_035508495.1 of Candidatus Binataceae bacterium. Taxonomy (NCBI): domain Bacteria; phylum Candidatus Binatota; class Binatia (SeqCode); order Binatales (SeqCode); family Binataceae (SeqCode); species Binataceae bacterium (SeqCode). The sequence continues at coordinate 100,888 of DATJMX010000068.1, read as the reverse complement.
GAGTCATCGGCCAGCTCTTTGCTGGGTATATCGCGCTCGAAGGCGAGGACGGGCTGTTGCTGGTCGATCAGCACGCCGCCCACGAGCGCGTCACGTTCGAGAAGCTCAAGGCTGAGCTTAAGAGCGGCGGAATCCGCGTCCAGGCGATGCTCACGCCGCAATCGATCGAGCTTAACCCGGCGCGCGCGGCGCAGATCCAGGCCGCGATCCCGGAGCTGCGCGCGATGGGCTTCGATGTCGAAGCGTTCGGCCCTTCGACGCTCCTGCTCAACGGCGCGCCGGCGGTGTTCGGCGTCGAGCAGGCGGGGCGACTTCTCTCTGACATGCTCGACGCCGTCGGCGAGATGCGGATTCGCGGCGAGAGCGGCGGCGCGTTTGAGGAGATGCTGAAGCGGCTTGCCTGTCACGGCTCGGTGCGGGTTGGGCGGGTGCTCGAGGATCGCGAGATTCGCGCGCTGCTCGAGGAGCTCGATCGCACCGAGTTCAAGACCAACTGCCCGCACGGCCGCCCGGTGCATATCGGCTTTCCGCGCGGGCAGATCGAGCGGATGTTCCGGCGATGAACGCGCCCGTGCGGATTCGGGTCGGGTTTATCGTCGGCCCGACCGGCAGCGGTAAGACCGCGCTCGCGCTCGAAGTTGCACAGGCGCTCGGCGCGGAGATCGTCAACGCCGACTCGCGGCTTTTCTACTGCGCGATGGATATCGGCACCGCCAAGCCGACGGATGACGAGCGCCGCCGCGTGCCGCATCATCTTATAGATATCCGAAATCCCGACGAGCCGCTCGACGTCGCCGCGTTCGGCGCGACGGCGCGCGAGCGCATCGCCGAGATCGCAGGCCGCGGGAATCCGGTGCTTGTCGTTGGCGGCAGCGGACTCTATCTGCGCGTCCTGCGCGGCGGAATTTTCGCAGGACCGCCGGCCTCGCCCGAGATTCGCGCGCGCCTGGCCGCGATCGCGGCCGAGCACGGCGTGCCGCATCTCCATGAAAGTCTGCGCGCCGTCGATGCCGTGGCGGCGAATCGAATCCACGTCAACGATCTCTACCGCATCACGCGCGCGCTCGAAGTGTACGAGCTGAGCGGCGAACCGATCAGCCGCCATCAGGAGCGCCACGCCTTTGCGCAAAGCGACTTCGACGAACTCACGCTCGCGATCGAGACGGCTCGCGAGCTGCTCTACGAGAATATCGACCGCCGATTCGACGCGATGGTCGCGGCCGGGCTGGTCGATGAAGTGCGCGCATTGCTCTCTGCGGGTTACTCATTTGATCGCCAGCCGTTGAATTCAATCGGCTACGCGGAGATCGCGGCGTATCTGCGCGGCGAGCTCACGCTTAAGGCCGCGATCGAAAACGCCAAGCGCGAGTCGCGGCGCCTCGCCAAGCGCCAGCTCACCTGGTTTCGCCACCAGCCCGGCGTGGTCTGGCTTGACCCGCTGCGCGCGCCGGGTAAGGCTCGCGAGATGTTGGCCGCGTTTTTCGCCGGCCGCGCCGCTCCACAAGCGGCGCTGCCTGCGTCATGATGGGCGCAGTGCGGGGAAACAAGTTGAAGGGAAATCCGAACGGCAAGAAGCCGCGCGCGGCGCGGACCGAGCGCGCGAACGGCGCAGCGCCGGCGGGTCCGTCGCCCATCGAGCGGGTCCGCCTCGCGCGCAATCCGACCCGCCCGCAATCGCTCGACTACTTCGATCTGCTGCTGCGCGACTTCTTCGAAATTCATGGCGACCGCCGCTTCAGCGACGACGGCGCGATCGTCGCCGGACTCGCCTACTTCGGCGGCCGCCCGGTCGCAGTCGTCGGCCAGCAGCGCGGCCGCACCACCGCCGAGCGCATCAAGCGCAACTTCGGCAGTCCCAAGCCCGACGGCTATCGCAAGGCGGCGCGGGTCTATCAGCTCGCCGAGCAATTCGGTCTGCCGCTCCTGACATTTATCGATACCCAAGGCGCCGACCCGGGGGTGAGCGCCGAGGAGCGCGGGCAAGTCGAGGCGATAGCGGCCGACCTCGAGCTGATGGCGCGGCTCACCGTGCCAAGTATCGCGTGCGTGATTGGCGAGGGCGGCTCTGGTGGTGCGCTCGCGCTCGGCGTCGCGAATCGCGTCCTGATGCAGGAGAACGCGTGCTACTCGGTCATCACGCCCGAAGGCTGCGCGGCGATTCTGTGGCGCACGGCGAGCGAAGAGAACGTGGCGCGCGCGGCGAGCGCGATGAAACTGTCGGCGCCCGATCTGAAGAGCCTCGGTCTTATCGACGAGATCGTGCCTGAGCCGTCGGGCGGGGCGCATACCGCGCCAGCCGAAGCGGCGCATCTGCTCGGCGCCGCCATCGCGCGCAATCTCGCACAGCTATCAAAGATGAAGCCCGAGCAGCTTCGCCGCGATCGCGATCGCAAGTTCGCCGCGATGGGCTCCTCGTTCGTGACCCGTGCCCGCGTTGAAAACGAGCGCCCGATCAGTTAGCCATTTCGTCCGCGATGCCACAGAGGACTGCCAAACGGATCGCGCCTGAACCGCCGTCGATCGAGACGCTCAGGGCGCGGATGGACGAGGTCAATCTCAAGCTGCTGCGCCTGCTCGCGCTGCGCGCGACGATCGCGACCGAGGTCGGACGCCTCAAGCACACCGACGGCACGCTCGTCTACCAGCCGGCGCGCGAGCGCGAGATTATCGAACGGATGGTGGCCGAGAATCCGGGGCCGCTGACCGCAGACCACGTCCGCAACATCTATAGAGAGATCATCTCGGCCTGCCGCGGACTCGAGCAGGTGCCGCGCGTCGCGTTCTTAGGCCCCGAGCATACCTATTCGCACGAGGCGGCCCGCGCCCGCTTCGGCGCGAGTGTCGATTTCATGCCGCTGATGTCATTCGCGGCGGTATTCCAGGCCGTCGAAAACGGGCGCGCCGATTTCGGCGTGGTGCCGGTCGAAAATTCCACCGAGGGCCAGGTCGGCCTGACGCTCGATCTCCTGATTGATACGCCGCTGGTGATTATCGGCGAGATCCTGCAGCCGATTCGCCATGCGCTGCTCTCACGCGACGGCGACAAGTCGAAGCTCGTGAAGATCGTGTCGCATCAGCAATCGCTCGGCCAGTGCCGCAATTATCTCGCCGCCAACCTGCCGCATTGCGAGACCGAGGCGGTGGTCTCGAACGCGCAGGCGGCCAAGCTGGCGGCTGAAGACGCAACCCTTGGCGCGATAGCGTCGCGCGCGGCGGGTGAGGCCTACGGCCTTCGCGTCATCGCCGAAAATATCCAGGACATCGCCGCCAACACCACGCGTTTTTTGGTGATGGGGACGCAAGCCGTCGATCGCTCGGCGCGCGACAAGACGACGGCGCTGTTCGCGGTCGCCGATCGGGTCGGCGCGCTCAACCAGGCGCTCGGCCTTTTCGCGCGCAACAAGATCAATATTTCGAAGATCGAATCGCGCCCGCTGCGCGCGCGGCCGTGGGAATACCTCTTCTTCGTTGACCTGCAGGGTAATCGCGAGGATCCCAAGCTCAAGCGCGCGCTCGAATCACTTTCGCACAAGGCCCTTTTCTTGAAGGTGCTGGGATCGTATCCTGAAGGAAGGTCGGCCGCCGCATAGGAAGGCCCCGCCGTTTGGTAAACGCCAAAGATCTCGCTCTTCCCTCAGTAGCTGCGCTCGCTCCCTACGAACCGGGTAAACCGATCGAGGAACTGGAGCGCGAACTCGGTATATCCGAGCCGGTGAAGCTCGCCTCCAACGAGAATCCTATCGGCCCGTCACCGATGGCGATCGAGGCCATCCGGGCGGCGCTGCCCGAACTGAATCGCTATCCCGACGGCGCGAGCTTTGCGCTCCGGCGCAAGATCGCGGCGCGCCACGGCGTCGATGAAAATCGCATCTTCCCGGCCTCGGGCTCGGTCGAGGTATTGCATCTGCTGGCGTTCCTGTTCGTGCGTCCCGGGCTCAACACCGTTTACTCCGAGCATTCGTTCGCGATTTATCCGCTGGCGACAGCCGCTGCCGGCGGCGAGCACAAAGTCGTGCCGACCAGCGACGGCTACGCGCACGATCTCGAGGCGATGGCGGCGGCGATCGACGCCAACACGCGAATCGTCTTTCTCGGCAATCCCAACAATCCGACCGGCACGATCTATCGCAACGCCGAATGGCAGCGCTTCCTGGCGCGCGTTCCCGAGCGTGTCGTGATCGTGGCCGACGAAGCATACTTCGAGTTCGTGCGCGATCCCGAGTATCCCGACTCGCTCAAGGATCACGACGATCGCCGCATGATCGTCACCTGCCGCACCTTCTCGAAAATTTTTGGCCTCGCCGGAATCCGCGTCGGCTACGCGGTCGCGCGGCCTGACCTAGTCGAGATGCTGAATCACGTGCGCCAGCCGTTCAACGTGACCTCGCTCGCGCAGGTCGCGGTGGTGGCGGCCATGGATGACAAGGCGCATATCGCGCGCACACTCGAAGTCCATGCCGAGGGCATGACCTACCTCGAGCGCGAGTTCCGCCGCCTCGGAATCGCGTACGTGCCGAGCCACGCCAACTTCCTGCTCGCCGAGGTCGGCTCGGGCGGCGCGGTGTACGACCAGCTCCTGCGCAAAGGCGTGATCGTTCGTCCGATGGGAGGTTACGGCTATCCGCATCATGTGCGGATCAGTGTTGGGTTGCCCGCAGAGAATCGCCGCCTGGTGTCGGCGCTCGCCGAGGTGCTTAACCGCTAACCCCTTTCGCGGTGCGCCGCGCGGCGCGCCGCCTTCATAAAAAATCAATGGCGCAACTTTTCAAACAGCTGACGATCTGCGGCGTGGGCCTGATTGGCGGCTCGCTCGCGCTCGTCGCGCGCCGCGACGGTCTCGTCGGCAGGATCGTCGGACTCGGCCGCACCCAGGCGAATCTCGACGTGGCGGTCGAGCGCGGGATGCTCGACTTCGCGACGCGCGATCCGGCCGAGGCGGCGCGCGGCGCTGACCTCATCATGCTCGCGGTGCCGATCGTCACGATGCGCGAGACGCTCGCGCAGATCCTGCCGCATTGCGCGCCCGACGCGGTAATTACCGATGTCGGCAGTGTGAAGGGCTGGGTGGTGCGCGCGCTCGAACCGCTGCTACCTGCCGGGATGTCGCTGGTCGCGGCGCATCCGGTGGCGGGCAAGGAAACGACCGGCGCGGCCGCGGCCGATATCGATCTCTATCGCGATCGGCGCGTGATCATCACGCCGTCGAAAAAGAGCACGCCCGCCGCGATCGACAAAATTGAAAAGCTGTGGCGCGCCACTGGCGCGCGGGTCGAGACGCTCGATCCCGGGACGCACGACGAGCTGCTCGCGCGCGCGAGTCATCTGCCGCAGCTGGTGTCGAGCGCGCTCGCGGCGGCGCTGGCCGATGAACGGGTAGACGATAAATCCGTCATCGAGTATGGCGCTGGAGGCCTGCGCGACACGACGCGGCTCGCGGCGTCGTCATGGGAGATGTGGCGCGATATTTTCACGACCAATCGCGAGGCGATCGCCGATGCGGCGCGGATCTTCCGCCGGACGTTCGCCGAATTTCAGCGCGCCATCGAAAGCGGCGACGCCAGGCAGCTCGAAGCGCTGTTTAATCGCGGGCGTGCGATGCGCGAGCGGTTGAAGTGATGGAGAGCGCCGCCCCCAAACGCGCGCGTCCTGTGATCGCAATCGACGGTCCGACCGGCGCCGGCAAATCAACGATCGCGCGCGCTCTCGCGAGCGCGTTGGGTTACACGTATCTCAACACCGGGGCGATGTACCGCGCGCTGGCAATCGCGGCCCGTGCGGCGAACATCACGCCCGACGATCGCGAGGTCGAAACGAAACTCGCGCCGCTGCTCAATCGGATTCGAATCGAGTTCGACGGCGAGCGCGTGATACTGGGCGGCAAGGATGTGAGCGAAGAGATTTCATCGCCCGAGGTCAGCGAGCTGGCGTCGAAATTCTCGGCGCTCAAAAGCGTTCGCGAGCGGATGCGCGATCTGCAGCGCGCCGCCGGCCAGGACGGCGGCGTGGTGATGGAAGGGCGCGATATCGGCACCGTGATCTTTCCCGATGCCGAAGCAAAGTTTTTTCTCGACGCCGAGGTGAACGTGCGCGCGGCGCGGCGTTTCAAGGAACTGCACTTAAAAGGCGAGCCGATCGCGCGCGACCAAGTGCTCGCGCAACTCATCGATCGGGATCGCCGCGACAGCGCGCGCGCGCACGCGCCGCTTAAGCGCGCCGACGACGCGATCGTGATCGACGCGAGTCACATGAGTATCGCGGAAGTGGTTTCCGCGATGCAGGCGCACATTGAACAACGGATCAACGCCGGCAAGGACTTGAAACGATCCTAGCCCGGTTGTAAGGATGGCATTCAGCCACGAAAGTTTCTGGAAGGTCCCAACTACATGGAGAAAGCGTTGCCTGAAAAAGTGAGTGGAGGAGAAAATGACTTTGAGTCGTTGATGGAAGAGAGCCTGAAGGCTCCCCGCACCGGCGATGTCTTGGTCGGCCGCGTACTACTCATAACCCGCGACAGCGTCATCATCGACATCAACTACAAGTGCGAAGGACAGGTTCCCCTCGCCGAGTTCCTTGACCACGAAGGTCATCCAACCGTCAAGGAAGGCGACGAGGTTGACGTGTACTTCGAGGGTACCGAGACCGAAAACGGTACCGTGATGCTCTCGCATGCGAAGGCCGAGAAGTTCAAAGTCTGGCGCGAGCTCGATCGCGCGTTCCAGACCGAGACCCCGGTCGAGGGTGTGGTACTCGGCAAGGTCAAAGGCGGACTCAAGGTCGATATCGGCGTGCCGGCCTTCCTGCCGGGTTCACACGTTGACATCCGCCCCGCACGCAATCTCGATCGCTATGTCGGCCAGCGCGGCCGCTTCCAGATCCTCAAGTTCAATCGCGCGCGTGGCAACGTCGTCGTCTCGCGGCGGGCGGTGCTCGAGCGCGAGCGCGCTTCGCTCAAGGAGCAGACCCTCAAGGTCCTCGAAGAGGGCGTGATCCTCGAAGGCACCGTCAAGAACATCACCGACTACGGCGCGTTCATCGACCTCGGCGGTATCGACGGCCTGTTGCATATCACCGACATGGCGTGGGGACGCCTCACCCATCCGTCGGAAGTGCTCAAGGTCGGAGACAAGGTCAAGGTCGTGGTGCTGAAGTACGACGGCGAGCGCGAGCGCGTCTCGCTCGGCATGAAGCAGATCATGCCCGACCCGTGGAGCAAGGTCGCCGAGAGCTATCCTCCCGGCACGCGAATCCGCGGCAAGGTGGTGAGCGTCACCGACTACGGCGCATTCGTCGAGCTCGAGAAGGGCGTCGAAGGACTGATCCACGTTTCCGAGATGAGCTGGAGCAAGCGCGCCGTTCATCCCTCGAAAGTGGTGAATCCGAACGACTACGTCGAGGTCCAGGTGCTGGGCGTCGACGAAGGCAACCGGCGCATCTCGCTCGGCCTCAAGCAGACCGAGCCCAATCCGTGGGAAGCGCTCGCGCAGCGTCATCCGGTCGGCACGCGCGTCACGGGCAAGGTCAAGTCGATCACCGACTTCGGCGTGTTCGTCGAGATCGAGCCCGGTATCGACGGCCTGGTGCATATTTCGGACCTGTCGTGGACCAAGAAGATCCGTCATCCGAGCGAGGTCTACAAGAAGGGCGACGACGTCGAAGCGATCGTGCTGGGAATAGATGTAGAGAACGAGCGCGTGTCGCTCGGCGTCAAGCAGCTCAACTCCGATCCGTGGAGCACGGCGGCGGAGCGCTATCCGCTCAACACGCGAATTCACGGCAAGGTCAGCTCGGTTGCGGACTTCGGGGTGTTCGTCGAGATCGAGGAAGGCATCGAAGGTCTGATTCACATTTCGCAGTTAAGCAATGAGCGCGTCGATAAGCCGTCGTCGCTGTTCAAGGTTGGCGACGAGCTCGAGGCCTTGGTGGTGCAGCTCGATCCCAAGGAGCGGCGCATCGGGCTTTCGATAAAGGCCCTCAAGCAGCACGAGGAACGCGAGGAGATGCAGGCCTACCTCAAGCGTGAGCACGAGGCGCAGCGCTTCTCGATGGAAGATATCCTCAACGAAGAGCTTCGCCTCGACCGCGAGGATCGCGAGGGCCGCTCCTCGCAGCGCGGCCGCAACCGCTAGCCGGCTTTGCGAACCAGACCGAGCGCATCGATGACCAAGCGGGGCATCATCGAAGAGCTCATGGCGCGGCATCCCAGTTTCAATCATCGTCAGGCATCGACCATCGTCAACGCGATGGTCGATGCCATGATTGACTCGCTGGCGCGCGCTGAGCGAATCGAGATTCGCGGCTTCGGCAGCTTCGGCGTCAAGGATCGGCGCGCGCGCCAGGGCCGCAATCCCAAAACCGGCGCGATGGTCAAGGTTGACGCCAAGCGCATCCCGTTCTTCCGCGCCGGCAAGGAACTCCGTCTCGACATAAATGTAAATGGCGCCGAAGACGAGGACGAACGCCACTAGGATCACAGAGGCGAACGCCTCGCCGGCGGGGGTCAGGATCTGGGCCCCGTGGCGCTATTCCTATCTGCGCAAGGCAACCCAAGCTCCGCAGCAATGCATCTTCTGTTTTGATAGCCTGACCGCGGCCGAACGCCGCCGCCGCCTGATCTTGTTCGACAACGATCGCGCCGTCATCATGCTCAACCTGTATCCCTATACGGGTGGGCATCTGATGGTTGCGCCGCGCCGACACGTGGCCTCGCCCGAATTGATGAAGCGCGACGAACGCGCGCTGCTGACCGATCTGGTTGCGGCTTCGGTCGCGCGCATCCGCAAGGCGCTGAAGCCGCACGGGATTAATCTCGGCGCGAACCTCGGGCGCGCTGCCGGGGCGGGATTCGCCGAGCACATGCACTGGCATATCGTTCCGCGCTGGGATGGCGACAACAACTTCATGCCGGCACTTGCCTCCGCGCGTGTCGTGTCGCAGAGTCTGGAAGACAGCTACCGTCAGCTCAAGCCATTTTTTAAGAATATTGGCGCTGAAATATCTTAATCTCAGGTCCGCGCAGGATTCACGATGGATGAGAAACTGCTCAAGCTCCGCACCCTCGGCGAACTGAAGGCTGCTGGCTACAAGACGCTGCCGGTGCGCATGGAGATGCGCAAGAATCTCCTCGAACGCCTGCGCAACAAAACGCCGATCCTGTCGGGGATCGTCGGTTACGATGAAAGCGTCGTGCCCGAGATCGAAAACGGCGTCCTCGCCGGTCATCACATGATCTTTCTCGGCGAGCGCGGCCAGGCGAAGTCGCGCATCATCCGCGCGCTCGCAGGATTGCTCGACGAATTTGTGCCGGCGATCAAAGGATGCGAGATCAACGACGATCCGTTCGCGCCGATCTGCCGCACCTGTATCAAGAAGTCAGCCGAAAAGGGCGATGCGCTCGAGATCGAATGGATCGGCCGCGAGCCGCGCTACGCCGAAAAGCTCGCCACGCCTGACGTCTCGGTCGCGGACCTGATCGGCGAAATCGATCCGATCAAGGTCGCCGAGGGCCGCTACCTCGCCGACGAAGAGACGATTCACTACGGGTTAATCCCGCGCACCAACCGCGGCATCTTCGCGATCAACGAGCTGCCCGATCTCACCGAGAAAGTTCAGGTCGGCCTTTTCAACCTGATGGAAGAAAAGGACGTCCAGATAAAAGGCTACAAGATTCGGCTGCCGGTCGACCTGGTGTTCGTCGCGAGCGCAAATCCCGAAGACTACACCTCGCGCGGACGCATCATCACGCCGCTCAAGGATCGCTTCGATATCCAGATTCGCACGCATTATCCGAAGACCCTCGAGCACGAGATTGCGATCATGGAGCAGGAGGCGGTCTATCCGCCGCGCGAGGGCGTCGAGGTGCGTATCCCGCAGTTTCTGAAAGACATCCTGGCGCAGGTGACGTTCGAGGCGCGCGGCTCCAACGAGATCAACCAGTCGTCGGGCGTCTCGGTGCGCGTCACGATCAATAACTTCGAGTCAGTATTGTCCAACGCCGAGAAGCGCGCCGTGCGCAACGGTGACAACGAGATCGTCCCGCGCATCTCCGATCTGCATGCGCTCTACGCCTCGACCGCCGGCAAGATCGAGCTCGAGTACGTCGGCGAGGACAAGAAGGAAGAGGACCTCGTCGAGCGGCTCATCAATCGCGCCGTGCTCAAGACCTTCGATCGCTACTACAAGCTCGACGACCTGAAAAAAGTCATCACGTATTTCGAGCAGGGATGGGGCGTCGAGGTTTCCGACGGCGCGCCGTCATCGGAATACACCGAGCCGCTGCGCGAGGTGACGGGACTGCGCGAGGCGATCGCGCAGCTCGGGCCCTTCGAGACGCCGGGCCTGATGGCGTCGGCGAGCGAGTTCGTGTTCGAGGGACTCCATCTCCATCAGAAGCTCAACAAGGATCGGCAGGGCGGCCGTTTCGCATATCACGCCTGATCCTGATTCAAGGGGCACCATGATAACTACTCGTTACACGCAGTGGGACGGCACCCAGCAGCTCAAGCTCGACGCCGACAAGGTGTTCGAGAAGCTGGCCGAGTACCTTTCCTATACCGACGATGTTCGCCAGGCGATGGACTGGATGATGCGCCAGGGGATGGACTTCGACGGTGTGCGCGTTATGGGCCTCGAGGAATTTATCGAACAGTTGCGCCAGGAGATGCGCCAGCGCTATCGCGACTTCAATCTGAAGAACGCGCTCTCCGAGATGGAGCAGAAGCTCGAGGACATATTAAATCGCGAGAAGCAGACCCTCGATTCGCTCAAGGGCCAGAAGCCCGGGGTCGAGGACAAGCAGCGCGATCTGTCGCGGATACCGCGGCGGCTTTCCGAAGCGCTGCGCAAGCTCGAAGCCTACGAGTTCGAGGACGAACAGGCCAAGTCCGACTTCGAGGACCTGCTCTCCGAGTACGAGAATATCCGCGATCTCGAAAATTTCCGCGATCGCAATCAGCACATGTTCCACGGGCCGAAGAGCCTCGGTTACCAGGAGGCGCTCGACCTCATGCACGAGATGGAGCGGATGCGCCAGCTCGAGCAGGACTTGATGTCGGGTAACTTCGAGACCATCTCGATGGAAGACCTGCAACAGATCCTCGGCCAGCAGGCGAGCAAGGACTTCCAGAACCTCAAGCAGGTAATGGTCCTGCTGACGCAGTCGGGCTACATGGTGCCCAAGGGCGATCATTTTCAGCTCTCGCCCAAGGGCGTGCGGCGCATCGGCCAGCTCGCGCTGCGCGACATCTATCAGAACCTATTGCGCGATCGATCCGGCGGCCACATCACCGATCATCGCGGCGTCACCGAGATGCGCCCCGAGCAGACCAAGCCTTACAGCTTCGGCGATCCGCTCAACCTGAATCTGGTTGCGACTTTGAAGAAGGCGCTCGCGCGCAAGGCCGGCGTGCCGCTCCAGCTAAATCCCGACGACTTCGAGATCTACGAGAACGACTACGGCAGCTCGTCATCGACTGTGCTGTGCCTCGACATGTCGTGGTCGATGAGCTGGGAAGGGCGATTCGCGGCGGCGAAGAAAGTCGCGATGGCGATGGAGACGCTGATTCGCTCGAAGTTCCCGCGCGACTTCTTCTCGATCGTCGGGTTCTACACGCGCGCCGTCGAATTGAAGCTGAAGGACCTGCCCGAAGCCTCGTGGAACATGGGCGACCCGTTCACCAACCTGCAGGACGGATTGCGCCTCGCCTCGGACCTGCTCAACCGGCATCCGTCGCGCAACCAGCACATTATCGTCATAACTGATGGTCAACCGACCGCCTACTTCCTCAACAAGCGGCTCTACTGCGAATGGCCGCTGTCGTTCGGCGGCATCAGCATGCGCGCCGCGCAGGAAACGCTGAAGGAAGTCGAGCGCATCACGCGCAAAGGCATCACGATAAACACCTTCATGCTCGACGATTCGCCGAGCCTGCGCGCCTTCGTCGACAAGATGACGCAGATCAACCGCGGCCGCGCCCTCTACACGCGCCCCGACCATCTCGGCGAGTACATGCTCGTCGATTATCTCTCCAAGAAGCGTAAGCGTGGCTGAACGTCGCGCGCGCGCCGCCGCCCCGCCATCCAACGGGAACCCGCCGGCAATATCTGAATCGGCGCCCGAGCCCAACACGATCGTTCACGGCGATTGCATGGACGTGATGACGCGATGGCCTGCGGCCTTGATCGACGCGTGCATTACCGACCCCCCCTACAACATGAGCCGCCGCAAGGGACTTGCGTGGGCATTCAGTACGCACGTCACGATGGCGGAGCAGTGGGATCGGTTCTCGCACGACGAATATTTTGATTTCACGCGGCGATGGCTCGCCGAGGCATGCCGCGTCGTGAAGCCGAACGGCAACATCCTCGTGTTCGGCAGCTTCCATAACATTTACTTGATTGGCTTCGTGCTCGAGCACGTGCTCGGGCGGCGAATCCTGCAGCAGATCACGTGGTTCAAGCCCAACGCGCAGCCCAATATCACGGGGCGGCTCCCCACCGAGAGCACCGAGTTCATCATCTGGGCGTGCAACAACACGCCCGAGCGCGCGACCAAGTGGACCTTCAACTACCAGGTGTCCAAAGAGATCGGCGGCGGCAAGCAACTGCGCAACATGTGGCAATTCCCGTGCACGCCCCGCTCGGAGCGCCGCGCCGGCAGCCATCCTACACAAAAGCCACTCGAACTCCTCGAACGAATAATCAAATTGTGGACGGAGCCGAACGACCTGGTTCTCGACTGTTTCCTAGGCACCGGCACGACTGCGATCGCAGCCGGACGCCAAGGCCGCCGCTTTACCGGAATCGAACGCGACCCGGTCTACGCAGAAATCGCCCACGCCCGCCTCGCGGAACTCCGCGCGTCTTCCAATCTCGCAAAATGAATTAACGGCCTGCGGTCGCTGATACTTCGCCGCTTTGCGGTGCCGCCTCGTGCGAGGCGGGTTGTTGCGGCATTGTCCAGGTCGCGCCGATTTGGCGGATCACTATTCGGTTCGCCTCGGGGCCGGCGGCTGCGATCAGGCGCTGGAGCGGCTCTTCCATCGGCTCTTTGGAGAGTTTGAAGGTGCCCCAATGAATCGGGACGAGCCAGCGGGCGTGGGTCTGCTGGAACATCGACCAAACCTGCTCGGGATTGGCGTGGTTCCAGATCCACGGATCGTAGGCGCCGATTGAAAACGCCGCGATGTCGGGCGGATTGTCTGCCAGCTCGCCGAACAGATCGGTGTCGGCACTGTCGCACGCGAGCAGCATTCGCTTGCCGTCTTTCTCGAGCACGTAGCTGTTGAAGCCGTAGTCGCCGCCGAGCGGCGGCCATCTTTTGCCCCAGTGCCGCGCGCCCATTGCACGCACGGTCAGCCCGTTGACGGTGGTCTGCTCGCCCCATTTCAGCTCGCGCACGTCGGCAAAGCCGAGAGGCTTGACTAATTGTGAGCACTTGTCGCAAGCGATCACGACGGCGTTCTTGGGGAGCTTTTTCAGCGACGGAATGTCGAGATGATCCATGTGCGCGTGCGTGATTATGATCACGTCGAGCTGCTGCAGATCCGCGGGCCCGAGCGGCGGCGCCACCACGCGCTTCGGGCCGATGGTGAAGATCGAATCGAATGCGAGCCCGACGCGCGAGAACAAGCTTGGATCTGTCAGGACGCGCACGCCGAGGTAGTTCATCAGCAGCGTCGCATGGCCGAGGTACGCGAGCGTAATTTCGTTGCCCGGCCAGGAAGCCGGATGCGGGATGAGCGGCGCCGCCATCTCTTCGTTCATGCGCTGAGCGTAGAGCACCGACGCAAACGGCGCCAGCACTATCAGCGCGAGCGCGGCCGCGAAGAGCCGCGATTTTCGCCCCTTGAGCATCGCTTCCGATGCGATCTTACTTTGAAATCTTGAAGCAGGGCAGCTTCGGCACCATCACGTAGTCGTAGTTGCGCTGGCGCCATTGGAACGATCCCTGCGCCGCGCCGAACGCGCTCGTCATGCTCTCGAAGACTTGGCTGTCTGCGGGAGTCTTCACGTCAGACGGCGCGTATGCGAGGAACATCGACTCGCCGCCGGCCTTGAGCGAATCGGTGAGCGGCGGATCAAAACGAAGCCGCGCGATCTCGGGCTTCGCTTCCCATCCGTCCTGCGGCGCGGACCTGGTCGGCGAGATCATCCACTCGGGCGTGACTGCGTGCAGGATTCGCCATTGGCGCGACTCGATCGTACCGTCCTTGTCCTGGCGAATCTCCTCGATGCCGGGCGTGTCGTGCGTTAACTCCTCGCATCGCTCACGCTGCTCGTCGGCGCCCTCGGGGCCGAACTCGTCGGGCTTGCCCTGCAACTTTGAAACGCTGCCGCCCGCCGCCATGCCTGCGACTTCGACGACCTGCGGCGCCATCCCCAAGAGCGCGCCCGCGGCGCATCCCGCCATCGTTGACGCCAGCCCCGCCAAAAACAGCTTCGCCGAAAGGAGCTTCAGAGTGCGCGTGAGAGATCGAGTCACAGTTTGCGTGCGATGATGATTGATGAAGTAAACGGCGGACTCGGCAGCCTTTCGCGCCGGATATCGACGAAGCCCACCCCTCTCAGCCATCCCGCCACTTCCTCGAACGAATAGTCGCGCCCGCGCGTGGTCAGCATCAAGTAGAGCGAGAAGACCGCACCGGCGCGCGGCTCGGTCAGCTCAGCGTTCATGATGTGATCTTTGATCACAACAAGTCCACCACTGCCCAGCGCGCGGAAGCATTTTTCCATCAGCCGTGCGTTGGTCGATGCGTCCTCGCTGTGAATGATGTTCGACATGAAAAGCGCGCCGACCGGGCCCGGCAGCTCGTCGCGCAGGTAATCGACTTCGCGCAAGTCGATGCGGCTCATCACGAGCGGCTCGCGCTCGGCCAGGATTCGCCGCGCGACATCGAGCGTGGCCGGCAAATCGTAAATCGCCGCGCGCAGCCGGGGCGAGTGCCTGAGCAGCGCGGCGATGTAAGTGCCGGGACCGCCACCGACGTCGGCGATCGTATCGATGCCGTTGAGATCGAGATGCGACGCCACCCATTCGGCGTCGCCGCGGGCGCGCGTCAGGCTGTCCATCGCGCCGATAAAACGCTCGGTCTCGTCGCGCCGCGATTGATACATGTCAGGCACGCGCGCCGGCAGACCGTTTCGGATCGTCTCTTCGAGGTTCGCCCAGGTCGCAAAGAGCGCCTCATCGAACAGGATCATGGCGCCGAGGTATTCGGCTGACGAGCTCACCAGGTAGCGGCGCGACGATTCGGTGAGCTCGTAGCGTCCCTGCGTTTTCGCGAGGAGTCCCAACGCGACGATCGCGTTCGACAGCATCTCAGTCGCGCGCTCGTCGCAGCGCAGCGCACGTGCAATCGCAGCCGCGTCGAGCGGCTCGCGCGCCAGCAGATCGAAAATCCCAAGCTTGACCGCGACCTGGATCGCGCGCGCTTCGGCGTGACCGCCTGCAAGTCCCGCAAGATCGGCGAAATTCATGGCGGTTCAGCCCCGCCGCTCAGCGGATGAAGTCCTGCGTCACGTAGATACTGCCGTCGGCTGCGCGCGCCACGCCAATTCCCGTGTCAGTGAATTCGCGCGAGAGCATCGTGGCGCGATGCTCGGCGCTGGCGAGCCATCGCTCGACCGCATGCGACGGCATCGTCTCGTCCTCGCGATAGTCGCCCATGTAGATATTCTCGCCGAGAGCATCATAGCTGATTCCGGCGCCGCGCACGCGTTCAGCCGGACCGACGCCGTCGGGGCTCGTATGGTCGAGGTAGCGGCGCATTGCCATGTCGTAGCTGTGCCCGCGCGCGATGATCGCGAGCTTGGCCGAAAGCCGCAGCTCCTTGAGCCCGGCGCGAATGCGCTGCGCGTTAACCAGCCTTAGAATTTGAGATTCCTGGTCGGATAGCGCCGCCATTTTCTCGGCCGATGGCGGCGAGGAACCAAGCAGGTAAAGACGCGCGACCGCCGTAGCCACCAGCGACAACGCGAGTAATCCCAATCCTGCCTTGACGGCGCGCCTGCGCCGGACCACTCTTGGAGTCGGCATCCGGATCACTTTGGCTGGACCGCGACTGCCTTTTGGCGGTTGACGGCGAGTTGCTGATGATCCGCTCATAACGGGAACTCGAGGGCGGTGTCGCGGGTTTCCGGATCGGGAGTATCAGGAGTGCATCGAGCGGCAACCCGGACGATCGCAGGACATGCTGATCGTTCCGCCTTGAAGTTTTGGTATCGCGCCACTTCATGGAAGTCAACGCGAAGGATTCTTGCCTTACTGACGGCGATCTGCGCGCTGCTCGCGAGCGGCCAGATGCGCGCATGGGCGCGGGGCAAATCGTCGACGCTGCCTGCGGGCGCGCTGCGAGATTCGACCAGTCTTTACCTGCGCGAGGCGGCCGACAGCCCAATCAGGTGGCAGCCCTGGGGCGAGCAATCGTTCGAGCTTGCGCGCACGCTCAATCGTCCTGTGCTTATCGACGTCGGCGCGGTGTGGTGCCACTGGTGCCACGTCATGGACCAGACGACGTATGCCGATCCTGACGTCATCAAGTTGATCAACGAGAAGTACGTTCCAATCAAAGTCGATACCGACCAGCGTCCCGACATCGACGGCTACTACCAGACCGCTGCGGCGCATCTCACCGGCGCCAGCGGATGGCCCCTGACCTGCATCACCACCTCGGACGGTGCGCTCATGTACGCGACCGGTTATCTGCCGGCGCATCCGAATGCCGCTCGCAGCGAGGACAGCGAAAGCTCTGCGATGGTGCCGCTCTTGACGCGTATCGCGGACATTTACGCGCAGGAGCAGCCGCAGCTCGAGAAACAGGCCAACGCGCTCGCGGTCAAGCTCCGCTACGACGCCGCGAACGCCGAGTCCACCTCGGGAGGATGGGAGGATCTTCGCAGCAAGCTCCTCGCGCAGCTGAAGGGCGAGTACGACTCGCGCCACGGCGGCTTCGGCACCAGTGAAGGCCCGCGATTTTACGACTTTCCCGCGATTCGGCTCGCGCTCGCGAGCGGCTTTTACGGGCATCCGGAGTTCACTGCGATCGCGCTCGACAGCCTGAAGAAGATTGCCGCGGGCGGGGTGTTCGATCAGTTGGGCGGCGGGTTCCATCGCTATTCGACCGATCCCGAATGGAGCGTGCCGCACTTCGAGAAGCTCGGCTACGACCAGGCGATGGCGCTGAACGCCTATGCCGACGCGTACGAGCAGAGTCACGACGAGGAATTCGCGCGCGTGCTACGGATGCTCGTGCAGTACGTCAACAGCAACCTGCTCGATCGAACGCATAGCGCGTTCTACTCGCATCAGGATGCCGACGCGTTCAAAGGCGACGACGGCAGCTACTACACGTGGACTGTCGCCGAGATGAGGAAGGCGCTCGATCGTCAGGAGGCTGATGCGGCGTTTGCGCTATTCGGGGTGGACAACGCGCCGGCGCATACCGGGGACGGGCGCATCATTCTGCGCCGCGCGCTGACGATCGATCAGCTCGCGGCGCAGCTCAAAATTTCGCCCGACAAGGCCGCGCAGCTCGCCGACTCCGCGACCGCTCATCTGCTCGCGACGCGCGAGACCCGCCGAACACCGCCCGTCGACCGCGCGATACTGACCGATCGCAACGCGCTGATGGCGATCGGCTACATGAACGCCGCCGCGGCCCTCGGCGACAAGTCGCTGCGCGACACCGCGCTGGCCGATCTCGACTTCCTGCTCGATCACGCCCAGGCGAGCGACGGCAGCTACTACCACGAATGGTCAAACGGCAGGGCGAACGTGCAAGGCCTCGTCTCTGATCAGGCTTTCATGCTGGCGGCGCTGGTCGAGGCGAGCCAGGCCTCGACCAACCCGCGATACCTGCGAAGCGCGGAACGCCTCGCGACGCAGATCGACTCTGTCTTTCGCGCGTCGGGCTCAGGACTGCTCGTCAATCGCGATCCGGCCGAGCGCGGCACCGTGCTCGCCAGCATGATCGAGGATCGCAGCGTGTTGTTCGACATGCCGATGCCGTCGGTGCAGGCGGTGGCGGCGATCGCGATGCGTAAACTCGGAGTCATCGATCGCAACGACGCCTTTACGAAGAAGGGCGATAATCTTCTCAACACTGCATCCGCGATGGCGGCGGCGTCGGCCGGCACCGCGCTCGGCACGCTCGGACTCGCGCTCGAACAGCGCGAACACGGCGACGCGCTCATCGCCGTGCTCGGCGAGACAACTGACACTCGAAGCGACGCGCTGTGGCAGGCCGCACTCGCGACCTATCGGCCCGGCAAGATCGTGATTCGTCTCGACGCCGCGCAAGCCAAGTCCGGACGGCTCCCGACTCAGGCCTGGACAGCATTCGCAGAGAGCCCCGCAGCCAAAGGCTCGGCACTCGCGTTCGTATGTAGCGCGAACGACTGCGCGCATCCGGCCAGCAGCGGCTCCGAGCTCGCCGAACTGATCAAGAGCTACGGCGTGGAATCGTCGAGCTCGGCCGTCGCTTCGACGCACTGAGATTTTCGATTTTGTCATCCCGAGCGTAAAAATTCCGTCATCGCGAGCGAAGTCGAGGGATCTTGGAGGCCCCCCAAAGGGGCCGGTGCCAGACGTCGCGCGAAGCGCCTTCCTTTGTTTATCGGTGCGGCTATTCGTCTCGCCACAAACCGCCGCAAGGCTAATCGAGGGTCTTGTGGAAACGCGCGGTTGCGATTGCGAGCGTCGCGGCCGTGAGGATCGTCATCGCCGCTAGTTGCGGCCATAGCTCGACGAGCCCGGAGCCCTTTAGAAACGTGCTGCGGATCACGATTAGGAAATAGCGCAGCGGATCGATCAGGGTAAATTTCTGCAGGGCCTCGGGCATGCTCGAGATCGGATAGCCGAATCCCGAGAGCATGATCGTCGGCATGATGTAGAAAAAGCCCGACGCGAAGGCCTGCTGCTGCGTCGAGCAGATCGTCGAGATCACGAGTCCCACGCCGAGCGAGCTGGCAACGAAGAGCGTGGCGCCGAGCGCCAGGATCAGCAGATGCCCGCGGAACGGCACCTGGAACCACAGGATGGCGACCGCGGTCGCCATCGAGACGTTGGCGAGACCGACGATCAAGGTTGGCAGCGTCTTGCCGAGAATCAGCTCGACCGGCCGAATCGGCGTGACCATCAGTTGTTCGAGCGTGCCGACCTCGCGCTCGCGCACCACGGCGAAGGCCGTCAGCACGATCACGCTCGTCATCACGATCGTTCCGATAACGCCGGGCACGAAAAACCATCGACCTTCGAGATTCTGGTTGTACCAGGGCCGTTCGACGAGCGTGACTTTGGGCGCGAACTCCAGAAGCGCGGGCCGCAGATGACTGATGTACTGGGTTTGATAGTCAGTCGCGTAAGTATTTGCGATCTGACTGATATATCCGATCGCGATCAGCGCCGTGTTGGAATCGGTGCCGTCGAAGACCGCCTGGACCGCCGCGCCCGCTCCTTTGCGAAGCTGCTCGGAGAAGCCAGGATGAATCTGAATCACGAGCGTCGCCTGGCGGTAGTCGATGACGTGCGAAATCTCCGATTCGCTATGCAACACGCGGCTGATATAGAAGCGGTTGCTGGCTTCGATGTGCGAGATCAGGTCGCGGCTCTCGTAGCTATGGTCCTGATCGAGAATCGCGGTTGAGACGTGATTGACGTCGTAGGTGGCGGCGTAGCCGAAGACCAGGATCTGCAAAAGCGGCGGTGCCAGCAGCGCGATCCGCGCGTGCGGATCGCGAAACAGGTGGATGAATTCCTTTATCAGCAACTGCCGCAGACGTTCGATCATGAATCTCTCACGCCAGTGACTTCTTGAAGGATCGAGTCGAAATCGTGATTACGATGAGCGCGTAAATCGTCAGCGCGAGCGCGGGCGCCGCCAGCGCGGCAAGGCCGGTGCCCTTCAGAAACACGCTCTTCAGGATCACGATGAAATAGCGCGCCGCGACGAGAAACGTCACGGGCCGCACTCCCGCCGGCATCTGCTCGATCGGAAAGGTGAAGCCCGACAGCAGCATCGAGGGCATGAAGCCCGCGAGCAATCCGATCTGACTCGCGGCCAGTTGGTTGCGCGTGACGACCGAAATCCAGAAGCCGAGACCCTGGATCACGATCAAGTAGATACCGGCGCCGACGAACAGCACCGCGATCGAGCCGCGGAACGGCACGCCGAACCAGGTCACGGCGATAATCGCGCACACGGCGGTGTCGAAGAGCCCGATCGCAAAGTAAGGGACGAGCTTGCCGACGATGATCTCGAGCGCTGTCACCGGCGTCGAGATGAGCTGCTCCATCGTGCCGCGCTCCCATTCGCGCGCGATCGTCAGCGAAGTGAGCAGGGTGCCGATCACGGCCATCACCAAGGCGGCGACTCCGGGCACGATGAAGTTTTTGCTCTCGAGATCCTCGTTGAACCAGGTGCGCTGCTGCACCGTGATTGCCGGTGGGATTGGCGGCACCTGGTTCTGCTCGAAGTACTCTTCCTGTTTGGCCTGCGCGTAGCCGGCGACGACCGCCTGCGCGTAGCCGATCGCGATCTGCGCGGTGTTTTGATCGGTGCCGTCGACGATTGCCTGCACTTCGGAGGGGCGGCCGTCGGCGAGCGTCTGCGAAAAATCGTGCGGGATCACGATGCCGAGCTGGCACTGACCGCCGTCGATGGCGCGCTCAAGGCTCGCGTAATCATTCACCGACCCGACGACGTCGAAGTATTGCGAATATTGAAAACGCTTCAGCAGATCCTGGCTCGCCTGGCTCCCTTCGCGATCATAAACGAGGACGCGCAGATGCTTGATGTCGAGGTTGACGCCGTATCCGAGCACCGTCATAAGCATCAGCGGCATCAGCAAAACGATCATGAGGCTGCGCGAGTCGCGGCTGATTTGCAGCGTTTCCTTGCGCACGATCGCAAACAGCCGCGTGAAGTTCATGGCGCTGCCTCTTCGGCCGACGGCTCGGGCGAACCCGTCGTGAGTGCGACGAACGCATCTTCGAGACTCGGCCGGATCGGACTCAAAGCGCCGACGACCACGCCCGTGGACTCGAGCGCCGCGCGGATACGATCGAGCGGCGCGCCCTTTTCCACGACCAGGTGTATCGCGTTGCCGAACACCGCCGCATCGCGGACGTCCTCGACCCGGCGGGCCGCTTCCAAAGCCGTACCAAGCGCCTCGGTCTCGAGCAGCAACAGGTCGCCCTGGATCGCATCGAGCTTGAGCTCGGTCGGCGTGCCGAGCGCGACCAGGCGGCCGCGAAAGATTAGCGCGAGGCGGTTACAATACTCGGCTTCGTCCATGTAATGCGTGGTCACGAAAATCGTGACGCCTGCTTCGCTCATCTGCTGAATCAACTCCCAGAAGAGCCGCCGTGACAGCGGGTCAACCCCGGAGGTCGGTTCATCGAGAAACACGATCGGCGGGCGATGCAGCACGGCGCAGCCGAGCGCGAGGCGCTGCTTCCATCCGCCAGAGAGCGAGGCGGTGACGGTATGCTCGCGGCCGCGCAACCCCGCCATCCCGAGCGCCCAGTCGATTCGTTCCTTCTGCAGCGCACCCGTCACGCTGTACATCCCGGCGTAAAAACGCAGGTTCTCGAGCACGGTCAGATCGCCATAGAGCGAGAATTTCTGCGACATGTATCCGATATTGCGCCGCACGTCCTCGGGCGATTTCACGACGTCGAATCCGGCGACACTCGCGCGGCCTTCAGTCGGATGCAGCAGGCCGCAGAGGATTCGGATCGTCGTCGATTTGCCCGAACCGTTGGGACCGAGAAAGCCGAAGACCTCGCCGCGCCGCGTGGTGAACGACACGTGATCGACGGCGGTGAACGTGCCGAAGCGCTTCACGAGGTTTTCGACCTCGACCGAGTTGCCGTTGTCGTTCATGCGGCGGC
The DNA here is from genome assembly GCA_035508495.1 of Candidatus Binataceae bacterium. Lineage (NCBI taxonomy): Bacteria > Candidatus Binatota > Binatia (SeqCode) > Binatales (SeqCode) > Binataceae (SeqCode) > Binataceae bacterium (SeqCode). The sequence continues at coordinate 78,999 of DATJMX010000068.1, read as the reverse complement.
GGGCTGTTCCTCGCGCACGGCTTCGACGAACAGGTCCTCGATCGTTGGCGTGATCGGCGTGATCTCATGATACGGAATGCCGCGCGCTTCGATCGTCGCGCGCAACTCGGGTGTGCGGCGCGCGCCGTCATCGACAAAGACGTGGACGGCGTCGCCGACCAGCACCACGTCGCGCACGCCCGGCGTATGCGCGAGCGCGTTGCGGATCTGGCGCGGGTCGGGCGCGACGATTGAGAGCACCGCGCCCGGCACCATCGTCTTGAGCTTCGGCGGGGTGTCGCAGAACAGAATCCGCCCGCGATGCATCAGTGCGATTCGATGGCATCGCTCGGCTTCGTCGAGATACGCAGTCGAGTTGACGACCGTGACGCCGCTGCCGACGAGGGCGTAGAGCATCCCCCAGAACTCGCGGCGCGAAACCGGATCCACACCGTTGGTCGGCTCGTCGAGCAGCAGCACGCGCGGGCGATGTATCAGCGCGCAGACGAGGCCGAGCTTCTGCTTCATCCCGCCCGAAAGCTTGCCTGCGAGGCGGCTGCGAAACTCGCTCATGCCGCATGCGCGCAGCAGTTCCGCCGATCGCTCCTCGCGCTCGCGGCGCGCGACGCCGAACAGGTCGGCGTAAAATCGGATGTTCTCGTCAACGGTGAGATCTTCGTAAAGGCCGAAGCGCTGCGGCATGTAGCTGATGAAGCGCTTGACGCTTTCGGGATCGCGCATCGCGTCGCATCCCGCGACCGATACCTCGCCGCTGTCGCCCGGCAGCACGCCCGCCAGGATACGCATCGTCGTGGTCTTGCCGGCGCCGTCGGGGCCGACCAGTCCGAAGATCTCGCCGCGCGTGACGCTGAAGTTGAGGCCATCGATCGCGCGCACGCCAGGGAATTCCTTGACCAGCCCGCGCACCGAGACTTCGAGGTGATCATCCATGCGATTACCGGCTGTTGCCCATCTGCAGCGGCGCTCCGAGCTGGATCGCCGCGTCGGCGGGCATCCCGGGCTTGAGCTCGTGGTTGGGATTTTCGACGTCGATCTTGATCCGATAAACGAGCGTGACGCGTTCCTTGTGAGTCTCGACGCTCTTGGGCGTGAACTCCGCATCCGACGCGATGAAGGTCACGTGTCCCTGGTAGCGCTTGCCGGGATAGGTATCAGTCGTGATCGTCGCGCCCTGGCCCCAGCGGATTCGCCCGAGATCAGTCTCGCTGACATAGGCGCGCAGCCAAATGTGGTCGAGGTCCGCCATCGTCACAACGGGCGTGCCGGGCAGCATCACCTCGCCGAGCTCGGCCTGACGCGTCAGGATCACGCCCGAGAACGGCGCCGTCAGCGTCGTGTAGCCGAGATCGATCTGGGCGAGCTTGAGATTCTCATTGGCGGTGTGAATCTGGGCCTGCGCGACGGCGATATCGCGTTCCGCCGAGCGCGCCATCGCCTGGTCGCGCCGCACTATTGCCCGCGCCATCTTGAAGGTGGTCTCGCTCTTGTCGCGATCGTCGCTGGAGATCACGCGTTCGTCGAAGAGCCGCTGATTGCGGTTGTAATCAATTTGTTGTTGCGCGAAGTCGGCTTGATCGCTCACGACTGTCGCATTGGCGGCCTCGAGCTTCTGCTGGGCCGAATCGAGCTGCCGTTGTGCCATCGCAAGCTGCGCCTCGTCGATCGCGACCTGCTGGCTATAGTCGGAATTGTCGAGCTGCGCGAGCAGCGTGCCTTTTTTGACCCATTGGCCTTCGTCGAACGGCAGCTCGGTCACGCGCGATTGCACGGCTTTGAAGCTCACGACACTTTCGTGCGCCTCGATATTTCCCGACAGAGTCAGGGTGTTCTCCGGGCCTACTCCCATAAATAGCAGCGGATTGAATGCCCAGGCGGCCGCGGCAACTGCGACCACGATAACGGCCGCGATGGCGATTCGCTTCTTCATGGCGACTTACTCAAGGTTGTATTTGCAGCTTTGGAACGTGACGCCCGCGATGTGCCGTTAACTCGGTGTGAATTTATCGCCGCGTGGGGCTTGTCCGCGAGGCGGCGGCCGAGCCAGCCCAGAAATTGGCGGCGCTGGCGCCTGAACTTCGGATCCGTAGGCTCGAGCCCGGTCAGCAGATGAATCATCTGCCGGAACGCGAGCGGGAAAACCGAGCACGCGATGAACGAGATCAGAAGATGGCGCGGATCGACGTCGGCTGGAATGAAGCCCTGGCGCTGCGCCTGGCTGAACTTTTCGATGCCCTTGAGAAACAGCGCCCGCCGCTCGTCCTGCGCGACCAGGCGCGCATCGCCCGTAGGCTCGAGCGCCTCCCACTGCAACATCCTGACGAAGTCGATGTCGGCGGTGCTGTGGTCGAAGATATGCAGCAACGCTTCTTCGATATTGTTGGGCAGCGCGTCGAGGAAGTGGGTGCGCGCCGTGAGCTTGCTCGAAAGGACGATACGGTAGAGCTCGCGCTTGGAGCCGAAGCAGTAGTACAGCATCTGCTTGTTGACGCGGGCGCGGCGCGCGATCGCATCGACGCGCGCGCCGGCGAGGCCCTTGGCGGCAAACTCGGATGCGGCGGCGGCGAGAATTTTCTCGCGCGTCCGTTCCAGGTCCCGCCGCTGCTGCGCCATCGTCAATCGCTCCCGATGATAACTAACTAGTTAGTTAATTCTTTGACGTGCGTGGAGTTCGAGTCAAGCACGTTAGCGCCGGTCTCGAAGAAAAGGCACGGCGCACCTCGTAAAGGTGCGCCGCGCCTTTGGATTAGTGGATCCTGCCGCCGAGAAACGTAAAGTCGCCGTCCTCGGTTACGGCGAGGCTGCCGCCGAACATCGGCGTCATGAAGCCGTAGCTGAGCGCGGCCGTGGTGAAGCTAACCGGATGACGCCGGCCCGCGTCCGCGACGTAGAAGACGTTGCTGCCTTCGTCGTCGGTCACGCCGACCATCACCTGCCCAGTCGTGGTCAAGCCCGGATCGCCCAGGTACTCGATCCTGGTGCCGAAGCCGGTGCCGTGTCCTTCGCGCAGGACCAATGACGTGCGGCCGCCATGGATGAGGAACAGCGTCCGCTTGCCGTTGGTGACGCCGGCCGCGGCGACCACGCCGTCCGACGTGAGGCCGGGCCGTCCGCTCGAAATGTAGGTCAGGCGACCGAACGGCGTATGCGCGCCGGTGCCGATAAGCTGCGTGACGTTTCCGTTCTGCCACAGGTAGAGCGAATCGCCGTTTGTAGTATGCGCCGAGAATGCGACGATCGGTCCGCCCGGCGTTGAGGCTACCGCCGGAATACTGAAGTCGGCCGTGTAGTAGCCGCCGTCCGGGGTGCGGTCGCCTTCGCTGGCGACCTCGTGAATGGCACCGGTCTCGTCGGTAACCATCAGCGCGAGGCGGCGCTGCGCGGGATCGAAGAAACCGCTGTCGATGTGGCCCATGAACGCGATCTCGCCGCTGGCCGTCATCATCGCGCTGCCGAAGCGGAACTCGCGAATCGAGTCGCCCTCGACGGTCGGGGTGCCGATGCGCGTCTGGCAAGTAAGCTCGCCATCGGAGTAGCGAAATAGAGTGTCCTTGCCGCTTACGTCAGGAGCGATGAAGGCGATTTTGCCCGCGTCGCCGGCGACCGGATAAGGATCGAGGATAAACTTCGGTGTGCATCCCGGAGACTGCGCCGCCGCGTCGATCGCAAATGCGAGCCGCTTGCCGGCGGGCGCTTCGAGATCGGCGCGCATGATCTTCCATTGCGGCTTCTCATGCGGCCTGGTCACTTCAGCGCCGAACACGATAAGGCCGTCGTTCGAGATTACCGGAACGCCGAGGTCGCTAATCACGCCGCCGCCCGGCGCCCGCTGTCCGAGTTTCGCGACTGGAATTGCGGAGCCGCTCGGCGAGCTGGCATAGAGGACCGAAGTGAGGTCCTGTCCGACGCCGACCTCATTGAGACCGCCGAGTTTGAACGACACCGCGCTCGCGCGCGTTACAAGGGAGAGAAGGATCGCGGCCGCGATCCCAAGCTTGAGTGCGTAGCCCCCGCGACTAATCATCTGAACTCCTAACGTTTCCGCGGGCCGGGTCATATCGCGATGTCCTGAACTGAGGCCGCCGGTATCGCGATATCGAAGTTCCCTGCGGAACGGAAAAACTCGCCTAGGAAAGCAACAGCGATGCCATCGCTTCGATTACAAAAAATTCAGCGTTTGCAATGATGCTTAATTTTGGTCAATTCGAACTATTCGCAGTACGCGGATGGCATAGAAGGGCGTTGCGCTGCACGCATCAGAATTGCTGCGCAACCAAAATCAGCAACTCGCTGGCGCACAAGGGCTAGAGTTGTTTCGACAACGTGTCAGCATTGATTTTTCGATAAGTTGCGTTCGTCGCATTTTGACAAGGGTTGCGATTTGCAACCGCAAAAGTTGCTGTCCGGCAAAGACAGACTGGAAGCCGCCGCAACCACGCCAGTGTCCCAACCTGGGTCACTGGCCGGTCTGATCGGTCGAATCCAGCTCAACTCGCGATGCTTTTTCAGGTGCAGATGAACGAAGAACAGGCGGCGAGTCACTTAACCATGCTTCGAGCCGCGCGAGGAAGTGGCTAAAGATGACTCTGTAGTCAGTTATAGCCATTTCGCCGTTTACGAAAAATCCACCGTAGCCGAGCCGGACTGGCGGTGCCGGTTTCAAAGTGCAACGATATAAATACGGCCGGGCGGCCGGGGACGAGCCGCCTGCGCCGGGGGAAATACACCTGGATGCGCTGGGACTCGGTTCGCGACCTCAACTGTTCTGTGGCGCGCACGCTTTCGATCGTGGGCGAGCGCTGGACGATGCTCATCTTGCGCGATGCGTTCCTGGGGCATCGGCGCTTCGATGAATTTCAGCGCGGCACCGGAATCGCCCGCAACATCCTGAGCTCGCGACTGCGCCAGCTCGTCGCCAACGGAATTTTCGAGCGTGGCCCGGGCGAGGGCGACGGCGCTCGCGTTGAGTATCGGCTCACCCGCAAGGGACTCGACCTCTACCCGGTGCTGGTTTCGATGCTCAAGTGGGGCGACACGTGGCTCGCCGACGAGAGCGGTCCGCCACTGACGCTCGTTCATCGCGTATGCGGCGCGAAGACGGCGCCGAAGATGGTGTGCTCCGAATGCGGAGCGAATATCGCCGCACGCGACATGGTTGCGATTCCGCGACGCCCCGCCCATCAAACGCGGCGTCCCGCGCGCAACGCGCATCGCGGTCATTCGCACTAGCCTCGCCGCCGCGCGCCGCGCACAATACCTGACTTCATGATTGAGCTGGTGATTTTCGACGCCGACGGTGTCCTTTTCGATTCGAGCGAATCGAACATCGCGTACTACAACGCGATCTTCGACGCGATCGGCGAGGCACCGCTCTCACCCGCCGAGGAAATCGCATCGTACTCATACGCCACGTCGACAGTGTTCGCCGAGCGCGCGCAGGGCGACCACGATCGTATCGCGCGGATGGTCGAGGCGGCGCGCGTGCTCGACAACGATCCGTTTCTGAAGATGCTGCGGCCGCCGCTCGAGCTGCGCCCGTTCATGACGGAGCTCAAGAAGGAATATCGCCTCGCACTCGCGACGAATCGATCGGGAACCGTGCCGGCGCTGATCGAGCATCTGAAGCTCGAGGGAATCTTCGACGCGGTCGCGAGCGCCCGGGACAGGGTGCGGCCCAAGCCCGCTCCCGACATTCTGAACTTGTGCCTCGAGCGCGCGGGCGCAAGCGCATCGCGCGCCGTTTACGTCGGCGACAGCACAATCGATCTCGAAGCCGCGCGCGAAGCGGGTGTGCATTTCATCGCCGTAGGTCCGCGAATCACTCATGACCATCGCGTCGAAACGATCATCGACCTTCCCGCCCGCTTGTCCGCGTTGATTGCGTCTTTGTTGTAGCGAAAGCGCCCGCGTCTCGGCGCTAAACGAATTTTCCGCGAAAAACTGGCTGAGCGCCCTGCAAGTCATGGCATGATACCGCCAACTCAAGGCGGGTATGGACAAATTTATGCTATTCCAAATAATTCTAGCTTAAATCGAATAAATTACTGTTATACCTTGCATTTAGTGGACGAATGATCTAGACAAAATCCGTACCGCAATTTGTCGCTCGGGGGGCTGGCAACAGATGCGCGTGCGCTTGTTTCGCTCTAGTACGGTCTTCGCGCTGGTAATCGCCTGGATTTGGCCCGGCGTCGCAGCCGCGCAGCAGGTCGTCGGAAATATCTCGGAGCTTAGTGGTTCGGTCGAGCTGCAACGCGGCACGACTCGGCAACCCGCGACTCTCGGCTCCGCAATCGATCTACATGATCAGCTGACTACTGGCCCGAACTCCTCGGCCACGGTCAGGCTCGTCGATCAATCGACGATAAGGCTGAGCGACTCGACCTCGATGACGTTCGACGAGAACGTCGTGTCGGGCGCTGCACGACAACGAACCGTGCTGCGGCTAATCACGGGCGCGATCAGTTCGCTGGTCACGCCGTCGCCGGCCGGCGCATTCGAAGTGCATACGCCGAACGCGGTCGCCGCCGTTCGCGGTACCGACTTCGACACAACGTATATCGAAGGCTCCGCGCGGCCAGGCTTCGGCGGATGCCAGCGCTACACCGACATCAAGGTTCGTGAAGGGGTCGTCGAGGTCAGCAATCAGGCCAACCCCGGTGAAACGGTTGAGATCGACGCCGGCTATGAAACGACCGTTCCATGCCTGTTGCCGCCGCTGAACGCAGGTCCGCTCGGGATCGCCGGTGCAGTAGGTCCCGGCGCTCATGGTGGCGGAAGAACGGGCTCGGCGGGCGGCGCCGCGGGAGGGGCCGCCGCCGCAGCAGTCGGTTTCGCTGCGCCGCCTCCCGGAACGGGCAGCGCACCGGCGCCCGCAGCGGTACCGCCGGTCGTTCAATAGGGGGATTACGTAATGCCGACTGGGTTCAGAACTGTAAAGCTCGTCAGAACCGTTGGCCTGCTGATAGCCGCCTTGGTGCTGGGTGTTCCAGGTATTTCTCGCGCCCAGTTCCACGATCTCTACCCCGGGTTCTTTCAAGTTGCACAACCCGGCGTTCTCGATGCGATCGTATTTGGCGGCGGCTTCGGCAGCCAGGACTACGGATCGATCCAGGAAGGATTCCAGCTCCAACAGAGCATTACGCCATATATCGGACTCGTCGGCCGCGCGACTGGATATCAACTCTGGGTCGGCGACGATTATAATAATCCGCTCGCGCCCAATACCTTCCAGCATAAGCAGCGCCTTAATTTCGGACGATTCCAGGGCGGGCTCGAATTCGCGCTTTATCCCGGCACGACGCTCTACGTATTAGGTGGCGCCGACTCGGGCGACAGCGATGCGACGACGATCGAAGGCGACTGGTCGAGTTGGCTATTCACGCACACTCATCATCCGCTGAATTTCTCATTCAGCGCGAATCATAACTATGAAAACCAGGTAACCAGCTCCGAAATAGATTTGCGGATGGTCACATTTTCGACCGAAAGATATCTCGGAACGATCGGCGCGGGTGGCGCGGTCTACCAGGGCGGGCTAATCAGCAGCGCGGGCGGGCAGGGCGGCCCGGACCTCGGAATCTACCTGCGCAAATGGGCGTTAGGCGTTGATATCCAGGGCGGGTACGGAACCGCAGGCGGTTTCGGCCAGCTCAGTTTCATCAAGCAATGGGATTTCGTCGAGTAGTTTCGACCCGGATAGATTTTCAAAAGCAAAGCGGGGGCAGGGCGCGTGGCACATCGAATCAGCCGTTCGTCATCGAAGGTTGGCATCGCAGCGGGCACGGTTGGCGCGGCGCTCGCGCTGTCGATGGTGTTCGTCATATCCAGATCCGCGCGCAGGGTTGCCCCATCCAGTCTCAAACCGAGTCATGCGCAGGCCGTCGTTTCTCATCCCGATTTGCGCGCACTCGCAGGCAGGCATCTGCGACAAATCAGCGGCGATATTCAGCATCTGCCGCTGGCGTTTGAACCCGGCGAGGGCCTTTCGAGCAACGCTCAATCGTTCGTGGCGCGCGCGGCCGGACTGGACATTAAAATTCTGCCGGCCGAAGTAGCTATATCAATTGGAAAAACATCTCGACTGCGATCGAGCCTCAATATCAAGTTCCTCGGCGCCAGTCCCGCACCGTACCTGACCGCGAGCGAGAGACTTCCAGGAATTATCAATTATTACCTCGGCAGCAATCCGAACCATTGGCGGACGCGAGTTCCCACCTTCGCGCGCCTTGTCACCAAATCCGTTTATCCCGGCATCGACGCAGTCTATTACGGCACCCGGCAGCAGTTGGAATATGATTTGAATATCGCATCCGGCCGCGACGCCGGCGCTGTCCGTCTGTCAATTGAAGGAGCAGATAAAGTAGCGCTCGAGCACGACGGCGACCTCGCGATCGTGCTGCATCAGGAACGAATCTACCTGCGCAAGCCATTCATCTATCAAAATATCAATGGGACGCGAAAACCTGTTGCCGGGCGATACGTATTGCTTTCCCAAGCGTCGGCAGCAGATGGGACGCGCATTGGCATCCGCGCCGGCGCTTACGATCGCAAACATCCACTGGTAGTCGATCCGGTCCTCTCTTACTCGACGTATCTCGGTGGAGCGGGCGCGGATATCGCTCGAGGGGTTGCGCTCGACGGCAGTAATAATAACTACATCACCGGTACGACGTGCTCGACCAATTTCCCTACCGCGGCGGCTGCGCAGCCAACCGCAGGCGGCGACTGCGACGCTTTCGTTACCGAAATCAATTCAACCGGAACGACGATTCTCTATTCCACGTATCTGGGCGGCTCCTCGCTCGACGGCGGCGACGCTATCGCAGTCGATAGCAGTGGCGCGGCATATATCACCGGGCAAACCGCTTCCAGCGACTTTCCTGTCACGGTTGGGCAAGAGTTCGGCGGATTGGCGAATGCGTTCGTGACCAAGCTCAAGCCTAATGGCGGGCTCTCGTATGCCCGGTACCTCGGCGGCACTGACGTTGACATTGGACTTGGGATCGCGCTCGCGCAGGGATGCGCGTCGAATTGCAACGCCTATGTTGCGGGCCGTACCAACGCGGCCGACTTCCCGACGACGGCCGGCGCTTTTCAGACGTCGGCGCCGGCGGCGATCAGCGGTTTCGTCACGCAAGTCAGCAGCGACGGAACCAGCCTTGTCTATTCGACCTACCTTGGCGGGCCCGCAAACCCGCCGCCGGGTAATTTTTCGAGTCAATATGCAAGCGCGATCGCGGTCGATGGATCCGGCAATGCTTACGTCGGGGGCGCCACGATCTCCACCGCCTTCCCCGTCACCGAGGGAGCGGCGCAGACGACGATCGGTGGCGCTTATGATTGCTTCGCTGCGAAGTTGAATCCTGCCGCAACCGCGCCGCTCGTATATTCAACGTATATCGGCGGACACGGTAACGAAGGATGCACCGGAATCGCGATCGTGCCGAATTGTCAATCCAACTGTCCCGCGTGGATAACCGGCTTCACCTCGTCGTTTGATTACCCTCCCAGCGGAACAGCGCCGCCCTTTAGTCATCAAGGCGGCGTCGAAAATGGCGTTCTGACAGAAATCAGTCCCGACGGTTCGTCATTCGTTTACTCGACATATCTGGGCGGTTACTACAACGAAGCTCTGGGAGTTGCGGTTGATAGTAACTCGAATGCATACGTAACGGGATTCACTGCCAGTTCCAACTTTACTACCGTTAATCCGATCCAGGGCGCGGCGGCGGCAAATGGAATTCTGTTGACGAGCACCAACGGATTCAGCACCTTTGCTCAATCCTCGTTGCCGTCGTCGGCGGGCTCAGTCTACACGATGATCAGCGGCGGCGGCGCTCTTTATGCTGGCACCACGCGCAATGGACTCTTCACGAGCACCAACGGTGGCACTAGCTTCAGCCCCACCTCGCTAAGCAACGGGTTCGTCTCAGCCCTCGCGTTCGACTCAAGCTCCAACACGCTCTACGCCAGCGCCGGAGTTTCAGCCGGGCTAATTGCGAGCACCGACGGCGGCACAACTTTTGGTTCGAACCTGCTGACGACACCGGCGAAGGTACAGGTATTGTCGATTCTAGTCGTTCCGAACGATGACGGACCCTCGACAATCCTGGCGGGCACCAACGGCGGCGTGTATTCGAGTTTCGACGGCGGCGCGACCTTTGGCAATACGCCGCAGATTCCATCTTCCAGCGTATTCAGCCTGGTGTACGATCCAAATGATGTTTCGACGGTCTATGCCGGCACCAACGAAGGTTTGTTCCGCAGCACCGATGGCGGCAATACCTTCGCCTCATACTTTCTGACGTTCAGCGACATAGTAGCGCTGGCCGCGGACCCGACCACCACTCCAACCACTATCTACATCGCAACATCGAGTAATGATCTCGGCGTATTCACCACTGACTTCGAGAATTTCTTCCATATATTCGAGAATAACGAAAATTTCTATTCGCTCGCGATCGATACGACCACTGAGATACCAACTGCATATACGGCATCAGGGATTGGCGATGTTTACGTCAGCACCAATCGAGGCACCAGCTTCGCGGCGACCAATCTGGCTAATCAGGCGGGTGCGATGACGATGGTGGCTGCGACGCCGTCGGGCCTCTTCGCCGGCGAATTTCTCGATGACGATGCTTTTCTTACTATTGCGAACTCCGCGGGAACCGCGTTTACATTTTCGACTTTCTTGCAGGGTGCCAGTGATGACCTGGCCTACGGAGTGGCGGTCGATCCCCCCGGCACGACGACCCACCTCGTTGGCAAGACAGCATCGACCGATTTTCCGGTGGCGCCGAATCCGGGCGCCGTGCAAACGGCGCTGGCCGGCAATAGCGACGCATTTCTCTCGGTGTACGGACCAGCGATGTCGCAGGGTGGCCAGGTGCCGCCGCCGCCGCCTCCACCCCAGGTCCAAGGCAAGGCTGGCGGCACCGTTGGCGCAGGCTCACTAACAGTCAACAACACGAGCGGCGCCCCGATGCTGACGCCGTCGGTCACAATCGCGTTCAACAACGCCGACTTGTTCACGTCAGCGACATTGACCGCGACCGTTGGCACTTCCAATCAGACCGCGACGGTCGTCCCAAATAACAGCTCGACCTTCACTTTCAATCCGCCGGTGAACGTGCCGCTCGGGCAAAGTGTGTCGTACAGCCTGGAGGTGACAATTACGCCAACCCCACAGATCACGCGGCGCGAGCGGCCAATCGCATACGCCTCGATTCTGCCGCTCGGCAGTTCGCGCGGGTTCGCGGTGGCGGCCGCGGTGGTCACGCTCCTGGGAGTCTGCGCATACCTGCTCGGGATCACGCGAGCGAATCGAATGATGCTCATGCTCGCCCTCCTGTTACTCGCGATGACGGCGGAGGTGGGCTGCGACACCGGTTCGATCGGCTCGCCCAGCGGCCCGCAATTCTCGACGCAGACCGCGACGGACGTGGCAGCCCATAATCAAGCCGGCGGGCCGCTAACTGTGGGCGGCCTGCCCGTGGTGCTCTCGAATATCACGGTGCAGTAAGGAAGGCGCCTACTTCATCAACTTGCCGACGGCGGCTTCGAGGCGATCGAAAGCCTTGTTCAGGTTCGCGACCGATGTCGCGTACGACATTCGCACGTGATTGGGCGCGCCGAAGTCATTGCCGCCTACGAGCGAGACGTGCGCTTCTTCGAGGAAGTATGCGGCCAGCGCGTCGCCGTCATTGATTTGCTTGCCGTTGAAGGTCGAGCCCATCAGCTCTGACACGTTGGGGAACGCGTAGAACGCGCCCTGCGGAACGTTCGGCAGCCTGAAGCCGGGGATGCGCCGGACGCGCTCGACGACGAGATCCCGCCGCTCGTGGAATGCCTTCAGCATCGGCTTGAGCTCGTCCTGCGGACCGGTGAGCGCTTCGATCGCTGCGACCTGCGCGATCGAGTTGGGATTGCCGCTGTTCTGGCTCTGCAGCCGATTCGCCGCGGCGATCGCTTCCTTGGGCCCGGCGGCGAAGCCGACGCGCCATCCCGTCATCGCGTAAGTCTTCGACAGCGAGTTGAACACGATACCGTGCGACTTGAGCTTCGGCTCGATCGAGAAAATGTGCGACGGAAAGCCGTCGTAGATGATGTGCTCGTAAACGTCGTCCGACATCACCCAGATGTCAGTATCGACGAGCACCTTCGCGATCGCAGTGAGCTGCTCGCTGCCGTACACTGCGCCGGTCGGATTCGACGGCGAGTTGAGCATGATGCCGCGGGTGCGCGGCGTGATCGCACGGCGCAGCGCGTCGGGCTCGAGCATGAAGCCGTTGTCTTCCGCGCACGGGACGAATATCGCTTGCGCACCCGACAGCGAGACCATCGCGGCGAAACTCACCCACGCCGGAGTCGGGATGATTACCTCGTCGCCCTCGTCGAAGAGCGCGCCGATGATGTTGGCTTCGGATTGCTTGCATCCGGCGGAGGCGAGAATCTCCGGCAGCTCATAATTGAGATTGCTGTCGCGCTTGAGCTTCAGCTGGATCGCCTTTTTGAGTGCCGCGGTGCCGCCGACGGGCGTGTATTTTGTCTGCCCTTCGGACATCGCCTTGTCCGCCGCCTTCTTGATGCGCTCGGGCGTGTCGAAGTCGGGCTCGCCCGCGGCGAGCGATACGACGTCGATTCCCGCGAGCTTCATCTCGGTCGCGCGCGCATCGGCGGCGAGCGTGGCTGAGGGTTTGATAGCGGCGATTCTGCGATTCAGCTTGAGCATCTTCGGCTTCCGAGCAAGTTGGGATTGAACGCGCGGCATCGCCGCGCGCTCGCGATTGTATCGCTGCGAGAAGTTTGAACAAACCGCGCGGAGACGGGCGACGCGACTAATTGAGCTTGAGCTTCTGCCGCAGCCGTTCCATCACGAGGTCCGGCACGAGCTCCGGCAGCTTCTTGCCGTGACTTGCGACTTCCTTGATAAGGCGCGAGGCCGAGAAGAACAGCTTCGGATTCGAAAACATGAAGATGGTCTCGATATGCGGACTCATCTGCTTGTTCATCTGCGTCATCTGCAGCTCGTAGTCGAAATCGGTGACGGCGCGCAGACTGCGGATAAGCACCTTTGCCCCGATACGCTCGGCGTAGTCGACCAGCAGCCCGCTAAATTTGTCGACCCGCGCGCGCGGCTCGAGATCGCGGATGACTTCGCGGATCATCTCGACGCGCTCGTCGGCCGTGAAGAGCGCCGCATCCTTGTGCGGATTGTAAGTGACGCCGACGATAACTTCGTCGAAGATCGCCACGCTGCGCCGGATGACGTCGAGGTGGCCGTTGTGGATCGGATCGAAGCTACCGGGGAAGACGGCGACGGTATGCTGATGTTCTTTGCCTTTGTTCACCAAACCATCATCCATGACTCGGCGCCGTTTCCGGTCGCCGGTAAAAGGCGATGCGATGATCGCCGATAATCGGAACGTTGACTTGTTCGATCCCGGCCGGCGCGGGCGGCGGTCCGGGTGCGCGGCGCGACTGTTCGACGACGACGAAAGCGCCGGGCGCGAGCAGATCCAACTCCGCCAGCGCGTCGAGAACGTCCGCGCTTATATCGTTCTTATAAGGAGCATCGACGAAGGCGAGATCGAACTGCTCGTGCGACGCTGATAGCTCCCGAAGCGCGCGATTTACATCGAGAACAAGAATTCGCGCCCGATCGCTAAGCCCAAGCGTCGCGAGGTTCGAGCGCATCACAGTGGCAGCCTCGCGTGAAGAATCAACGAATGTCACCGAGGCCGCGCCGCGCGAGAGCGACTCGATGCCGAGCGAGCCGCTGCCGGCGAAGATGTCCAGCACGCGCACGCCTTCGAAACCGAGCCGCACCGTCAGCCGCGAAAAGATCGATTCGCGCGCGCGGGCCGAGGTCGGCCGCGTCGTCAGGCCACGCGGCGCTTTGAGCCGCCGGCCGTGAGCATTTCCTGCTATGACGCGCATCGCGCTTGCATCCGCGTTCTTTCCTCTTGCGCGGCGTTTGCCGCTGATAGATAACCCGTTCTGCCCAGACCCGCAAGTTCGACCTGAGGCAAGTGTATTCGACCGTCGCGCCGGATTTGCGAATGTCTGAGTCGCATCATAAGATTCGTGAACTCACCAGCGTTTGGTGTTGAAGACATCGTAATAGTGGACCATGGCCGAAAGCCGCGAACTCAAATTCTCTGATGCGGGCCTCAACGAGTACCGCGAATTGCTGACGCACTATCCGACGCGCCAAGCCGCGCTGCTGCCGACGCTGTGGATCGCACAGCGCGAATTCGGATGGCTCAGCGAGGAGGCGCAGGCCTACGTCGCCGACCTGATGGAGCTGCCTCCCACTCATGTGCGTGCGGTGGTCTCCTTCTACACGATGTTCCATCGCAAGCCCGTCGGCCGCTACCTGCTCGACGTATGCACCAACCTGACCTGCAAGCTGCGCGGCGCCGAGCGCATCGTCGAATGTATCGCGCAGAAGCTCAAAGTTAACGTGGGCGAGACCACGCCCGATGGCAAATTCACTCTGAGTGAGGTTGAATGTCTCGCGTCGTGCGGCACTGCGCCGATGCTCCAGCTCAACCAGGACACGTTTCACGAGAACCTGACCGAGGAAAGCGTCCTCAAACTTATTGACGAGCTAGCCCGCCGTGACGGTTGAAATAGTTGCCGCAATCGTGAAGTCGGTCCTGATGATTCTCATCGGACTGCATCTGTCGATCTTCCTGCTTTATTTCGAGCGCAAGGGCAGCGCGCTGATCCAGGATCGCGTCGGTTCCAACCGCGCCTCGATCACCGGCCTCGGCAAGAAGCTCGGCATGCCCAACCTCGGCATCATCAACACCCTCATCTTCGATCCGATCAAGATGTTCACCAAGGAAGACTTCGTCCCCGATGGCGCCGACAAGTTCATCCATACGCTGGCGCCGTTTCTTGCGCTCTTCCCGGTGATGATCACGTTCGTCGTGATTCCGTTCGGCGACATCATCAATATCGGCGGTCATCAGATCGAGCTTCAGGCGGCGAGCCTCAACGCCGCGGTGCTCTACCTGCTCGCTACGATCGGAATCGGCGTGTATGGCGTCGCGCTCGCGGGATGGTCCTCGAACAATCGCTGGTCGCTGCTCGGCGGAATTCGCGCGACGGCGCAGATGATATCGTATGAACTCGCGATGGGCCTCGCGCTGATCGCGGTGATCATGACCTACGGCACGCTCGACTTGCAGGCGATCGTGCGCGGGCAGGGCGGCGTCTATTTCGGATGGCTGCCACGCTGGGGCCTGTTTACGCAGCCGCTTGCGTTCATCATCTTCCTGACTGCCGGCGTCGCGGAATCGAAACGCGTGCCGTTCGATCTCCCCGAAAGCGAGTCCGAGCTGATTCTCGGCTATTTCACCGAATATTCGGGCGGCAAGCAGGCCGTGTTCATGCTCACCGACTTCGCCGAGCAGGCCCTGGTCGCGATGCTGGTGACGACGTTCTTTCTCGGCGGATGGCAGGTGCCGTGGCTCTATCGCGACGGCTTCCACATTCCCGGTGGATTGTTTATTCACGTCCCGGCGCTCGCGGTTTCGATCCTCGGTATCGTCGCGTTTTTGGTTAAGGTCCTCGTGCTCTGTATCTTCCTCGGTCTCGTGCGCTGGACGCTGCCGCGCTTTCGCTACGACCAGTTGATGAAGCTCGGATGGAAGGCGCTCGTGCCGCTCGGGCTTTTCAACCTGCTGCTGACCGCGTTTCTGATCGTAGCCGTGGGGAGTGCGCAGTGATTTCGCTCTGGGTGTTCTTCTTCCTGGCGGCGCTGGCGATCATTTTCGCGCTCGGCGTGATTATCCAGACCAATCCCGTGCATTCGCTGTTGTCGCTGGTGATGACGCTGCTCACGCTCGCGCTCCTTTTCATCCAGCAGGACGCGGTCGTTGTCGGACTGCTGCAGATAATCGTCTACGCCGGCGCGATCATGGTCCTGTTCCTGTTCGTGATCTGGCTGCTCAACCTGCAGGCGCAGGCCGACCGCGGTCATCTGCCGCTCAAGTTTTTCGGCTCGATTGCCGCGGCTGCACTGGGCGCCGAGCTGCTGATGTTCCTGCTTCACCCGCATCTTCAGGTAAAGCACGTCGAGCTGCCTGCGGATTACGGCTCGCTCGCGTCGCTCGCGCACAAGCTGTTTACCGACTACCTGGTAGCGTTCGAGGCCACCTCGATCCTGCTGCTGGCCGCCGTCGTCGGCGCGATCGCGATCGCCCGCCGCCCGTCCGCGCCGGTTCGGGTCGAGCAGCAGATCGAACAGGGAGCCGCGCGATGATCCCGCTTACGTATTTGCTGGGCCTCAGCGCGACGCTGTTCGCCATCGGCGTATGTGGCGTGATCGTCCGCCGCAATATCCTGGTGATGCTGATGTCGATCGAAATTATGCTTAACGCGGTGAACCTTGCGTTTATCGCCCTTGCGCATCGGCTCGCCTCGATGGACGGACAGGTCATCGTGTTCTTCGTGATGACCGTGGCGGCGGCGGAATCCGCGGTCGGCCTCGGCCTAATCATCTCGATCTTCCGCAACCGCGATACGGTGCAGGCGGACGAGCTCACGATGCTGAGATGGTGAACGAATGACTGTACAGTTCCCGGCACTCGCGCTGATCCTGCTGTTCCCCGCGCTTGGGGTGCTGTTCAACCTGTTCGTCGGTTATCGCGCCGGGCGCGGCGCGGTGTTCTTCGTCGGACCGGCCGTGATGTTCGCGGCGTTCGCGGTCGCCTGCTGGGCGTTCTACGAAATTTTCGTGCTGCCGCCAGGCAGTGCGCTGGTGTGCACGCTGTGGCCGTGGATCACCGCGGGCGAGTTCCACACCGAGATCGGCCTGCGCGTCGATGCGCTCTCAGCCGTGATGATCATGATCGTCACCGGCATCGGCGCGCTCATCCATCTTTATTCCGACGGCTACATGGCGCACGACGACGACTACGCGCGCTTCTTCACCTACATGAACCTGTTCGCGTTCTCGATGCTGATTCTCGTGCTCGCGAACAACCTGCTCCTGATGTTCGTGGGATGGGAAGGCGTCGGGCTGTGCTCGTACCTGCTGGTCGCGTTCTGGTACACGAATCCCGAGTTCGCTTACAACGGCCGCAAGGCATTTGTCGTCAACCGCGTCGGCGACGCGGGCTTCCTGCTCGCGATGTTCACGATCGTGTGGGCGATGTCGCAGCATGGCGTCTGGTCACTCGATTTCGTCGAACTGCACGCGCATGCCGCTGACCTCGGCTCGACCGCGCTGCTCGGCACCTCGGCCGCGACGGTCGCGGGCCTGCTCCTGCTCCTCGGCGCGACCGGCAAGTCGGCGCAAATTCCGCTTTACGTATGGCTGCCGAACGCGATGGTCGGTCCGACTCCCGTCAGCGCGCTGATCCATGCGGCGACGATGGTCACGGCCGGCGTGTACATGATTGCGCGGCTCAACTTCTTCTACGTGCTCACGCCTGAGGCGCTGACGGTGGTCGCGACGATCGGCGCGTGCACTGCGCTCTTCGCGGCGACGATCGCGCTCGTTCAGCCCGACATCAAGAAAGTGCTCGCTTACTCGACGATCAGCCAGCTCGGCTACATGTTCCTTGGCGTCGGCTCGGCGAATTTCGCGTCGGGCATCTTCCACGTGATGACGCATGCGTGCTTTAAGGGTCTGCTTTTCCTCTGCGCTGGATCGATCATCCACGCCCTCGGCGGCGAGCAGGACATGAACAAGATGGGCGGGCTGCGCTCGAAGCTGCC
The DNA here is from genome assembly GCA_035508495.1 of Candidatus Binataceae bacterium. Taxonomy (NCBI): domain Bacteria; phylum Candidatus Binatota; class Binatia (SeqCode); order Binatales (SeqCode); family Binataceae (SeqCode); species Binataceae bacterium (SeqCode). The sequence goes on along the minus strand of DATJMX010000068.1, from coordinate 61,263 downwards.
GATCACGTTCTGGACGATGTTCATCGCGACGCTCGCGATCTCGGCAGTGCCGCCGTTCTCGGGGTACTTCTCCAAGGACATGATCCTCGAAGCCGCGTACGAATCGGGCCACTTCGGTTTGTGGCTGATCGGGGTGATCACGGCGGGCCTCACTTCCTTCTACATGTTCCGCTTGATCTTCATGACGTTCTTTGGCGAGTCGCGCGTCGATCACGAAAAGGCGCATCACATCCACGAATCGCCCCCGGTGATGGCGATCCCGCTGATCATCCTCGCGATTCTGGCGGCAGTCGGCGGCCTCGTCGGATTGCCGGAAGGCCTCTTGTGGGGTGACGCCTTTGGGCGCTTTCTCGCGCCGGTCGTAGGAACGTTCCATCCCGCGATGGAGGCCAGCGCGACGATGCTCTCGCTGGTCGCAACCTCGGCGGGCGCGCTCGGAATCATCGTCGCCTATCTCTTCTACATCCGGCTGCCGGGACTGCCGATCATCCTCGCGTGGCGGATGAAGGGCGTGCACGATTTCCTGCTCAACAAGTGGTACGTAGACGAGCTCTACGATTTCATCGTGACGCGGCCGCTCTTCTGGGTTTCCAACACTGTCCTCAACCGCGGCGTCGATCGATTCGCGATCGATGGCGCGGTCAACGGCGCGGGTCTGACTGTAGAAACTACGGGCGAAGCGGTGCGGCGCATCGAGTCGGGCAACGTTCAGCACTACGCGTTCGTGTACTTGCTGGGCGTGCTCGGAATCGTGGCTTATTACCTCTACCTGGTGGCGCGGTGAGGGCAGCATGCTGACGGCAATCATATTTCTGCCGCTGCTCGGCGCGCTGCTGATCATGACGCAGAGCGACGAGCGCACGATCTGGAACTCGGCGTTTATCTTTTCGCTGATCCCGCTCGGCATCAGTTTCTACATGCTGTGGCAGTTCGACGTTCACTCGTCGCACTACCAGTTTGTCGAGCAGTATCCGTGGATTCCGTCGTTCGGGATCTCGTACCACCTGGGAGTGGACGGCATCAGCCTGTTCCTCGTGCTGCTGACGACGATTCTGATCTCGATCTCGCTGCTCTATTCCGGCGGCGGCGATATCGAGGAGCGGGCGGGCGAGTTTTGCTTCTTCATGCTCGTGCTCGAGACCGGCCTGCTCGGCGCGCTGCTCTCGGTCGACCTGTTCCTCTTCTACGTGTTCTGGGAGGTGATGCTGATTCCGATGTACTTCCTCATCGGCATCTTCGGTCACGGCGAGCGGATTTACGCCGCGCTCAAGTTCGTGGTCTTCACCATGGTCGGCTCGCTGCTGATGCTGGTCGCGATCCTCTACCTGGTTTTCTCGGCCCGCGAGCACCTGGGGCACATCACCTTCGACCTGCCGATGCTCTACGGGCTGCCTTTCACACAGACCGAGGCGCGCTGGCTCTTCGCCGCGTTCGCGCTCGCATTCGCGATCAAAGTTCCGATGTGGCCGGTGCATACCTGGCTGCCTGACGCGCATACCAACGCGCCCACGGCGGGCTCGGTGATCCTCGCGGGCGTGATGCTCAAGATGGGCACCTACGGCTTTCTGCGCTTTGCGATTCCGCTGTTTCCCGAAGTCGCGGTCGAGGCGATTCCGCTCTTCATGGCGCTCGCCGTCATAGGAATCATCTACGGCGCCGCGCTCGCGATGATGCAGCCTGACATGAAGCGGCTGGTCGCGTATTCCTCCGTCAGCCATCTGGGCTTCGTGATGCTCGGCCTGTTTGCGTTCAATATCCAGGGTTTCGACGGCGCGATTTACCAGATGCTGAATCACGGCATCTCGACGGGCGCGCTGTTCTTCCTGGTCGGGATGCTCTACCTGCGGCGTCATACGCGCGAAATTTCCGAGTTCGGCGGGCTGTGGAAGAGTGTGCCGATTCTCGCCGCGATCTTCATGGTCGTGATGCTGTCGTCGATCGGTCTGCCCGGTCTCAATGGTTTCATCGGCGAATTCCAGATCATGCTGGGCGGCTATTTGCGCATCAAGCTCGCGACAGTGTTCGCAGTCACCGGCGTGATCCTCGGCGCGCTCTACATGCTGTGGCTCTACGAGCGCGTGATGTTCGGACCGATCACCAAGGCGGTGAATGAAACGATCGCGGACCTCAGCGCGCGCGAAATCGTCTCGATGGTGCCGCTCGTCGCGCTGATGTTTTTCATGGGGCTCTATCCCAAGCCGCTGCTCGATCGCATCGAGCCTTCCGCCCTGAATCTGCTCTCGCGCGTGCATGTCGCGGAAGCGCGCCTCGAGCAGCGCCGCCATCAGACCGCGCTCGCGAGCGCCACCTCCAACCTGACCGCAACCCAGGTCGCAGCCGCCGCCGTAAAATGACGCCGATTAACTTTGCCTCGTTGAACATGATCTGGCTGCCGGTGCTGCCGCTCGCGGTTGTCGCACTCGCTGCGATGGCAGTGCTGCTAATTGGCGTGCGAGTCGATGACGAAGAGAGCGAGGGTCTGGGTTTCCTGACGCTCGCCGCATTGGTGATCGCGTTCGTGCTCGCGCTCGGCATCATCGGGCAATCCGGCATCGCATTCGCGGGCGCGATCGCGATCGACGGCTTCGCCGCCTTCTTCGAGCTTTCGATCCTGATCGCGGCCGCGCTCACGGTCCTGATGTCGCTCGATTACGCGGGACAATATCGTCTGCCGGGAGCGGAATACTACTCGCTGCTGCTGTTCTCGGTCCTCGGCATGATGCTGATGGCGACCGCGAACGACCTCATCGTTATCTTCATCGGTCTCGAGACCATGTCGATTTCGGTTTACGTGCTGGCGGGAATGCTGCGCCGCGATCCGCGCTCCAACGAAGCTTCGATCAAGTATTTTCTGCTGGGCGCATTCTCGACCGGCTTCCTGCTCTACGGTATCGCGCTGGTCTACGCCGCGACCGGCACGATTAAGCTAATCGCGATTCATGCCGCGCTGACCAGCGACATGGCCGGCAATCCGCTGCTGCTGCTCGGGCTCGGCCTGATGCTGATCGGCTTCGGCTTCAAGGTCGCAGCCGCGCCTTTCCACATGTGGACGCCCGATGTTTACGAAGGTGCGCCGACGCCGATCACGGCGTTCATGGCGGTGGGCGTGAAGATCGCGGCGTTTGCGGGATTCGTGCGCGTCTTCATGGTGCAGCTTGCGCCCGTCAGCGAGCACTGGACGATTGTGCTGTGGGGACTCGCCGCACTCACGATGACGGTCGGCAACGTGCTCGCGATCGTGCAGACCAACATCAAGCGGATGCTGGCGTATTCGGCGATCGCGCACGCCGGGTACATCCTGGTGGCGATGACGGCTGGCGGCACCGATGCGGGCGGCGCGATCCTCTACTACCTGCTCGGCTATGCGTTCACCAATCTCGGTATCTTCGCGATCGTCGTCGCTCTGGAACGGGGTGGCTCGGCGAACGACGAGATCGCCGACTATCGCGGCCTCGCCTCGCGCCATCCGATGATGGCGGCGGCGATGGCGCTCTTCATGCTCTCGCTCACCGGCGTTCCGCCGCTGGTTGGCTTCGTCGGCAAGTTCTACCTCTTCAGCGCTGCCGTGCATCGCGGCTTCGTCGGCCTGGCCGTAATCGGGATGCTGACCAGCGCGGCGTCAGCCTACTACTATCTGTCGGTTATCGTTGCGATGTACATGCAGGAAGGCGGCGCGGTCGAAGAACGCCCCGCGCGCCCGGGCATCGTAGCCGCAATCGCAATCGCCGCAATCGCGACAGTCCTGATCGGCGTCTATCCGCAACCGTACATGAACGCCGCCGAAAACGCGTTCGCCTCCGCCCTCTCCCCCGACGAATCCCACGCCACCGCAATGATGCCGTAGTTTGATCGGCCAGGCCTCGATGGTTTAGCGCGCGCCGCGCGCTGTTTGCTGACGCTCGAAGCCTCGCAACTCCTCGCGAACGGCGCGCCGCACGACTTTTTCAAGGGTCGGTGCGCAGAATCTGCTCGCGCAACGCATCGTTGATGAGAGTCAGGTAGTTCCCGTCTCCCATCTGGCTCGTCGCAAGGCAGGCCCTGCGTCCCATATCTTCCCCTGGGTGTCGTTGACTCCCGATTGCCCAGTCTTTGTTGCCATCTATGAGCGCCTGAAGCGCTGCGGCTGGAGTAACCGGAGCTCCAGCATTGCATACCGGACTCGGTATCGCCCACGCTTGATCTCGCACAATCAGGGGAGATGCTGCGGTTGCCAGGGCGGCAAGCGCGCCAAGCCGGGCAAGAACAAGCAAACGCCGGCTATTGCCAAAGCATCGGTGCCGACTTGAGACGGTCGGCGCCGAGCTCAGCGCACCACGCTTCGAAACGATCGCGCTGCGGGCCGCGATAGCGCAGGTCTTCGAGGCTTTGGTCGATTGGCACGTTATCGACGAGGGTCGCGAGCTTGCGGAACAGGATCGCTTCTTCGCGGCGCTCGTTGAGAGTTGCGGCGAGCTTGTCGGCGCCGCGCAGGGAGACTCTCCAATCCGCGGCGCGGGCCGGAATCGACTCGATATGCTCGTACGCACCGATTAAAGTCCCCGCGCTCTTTTCGCCGAAGCCTGGCAGACCCGGAAAGCCGTCGGCACTGTCGCCGGCGAGGCCCAGGTAGTCGGCCATGCTGTGCGGACCGAAGCCGCGCCGCGCTCGGAACTCTGCCTCGTTGGTGACTTTCCGTTGACGACGATCGACCTGGACGACGCGCTCGCCCACGATGCACTGGCCGAGGTCCTTGTCGGGCGACATGATTCGCACCTGCTCGACCTCATCGCGAAATTTGCGCGCGCCGCTCGCAAGCCCGTCGTCGGCCTCGTACTCGCGCATCGACCAGACCGCGATGCCGAGTGCGCGCATCGCATCTTCGACGGCGTCGAACTGCGAGCGCAGCTCGGGTGGAACGCCATCGTCGCTCTTGTAGTAGGCGAAGAGATCGTTGCGAAAAGATCGAATCGGATTGTCGAATGCGATCGCGATATGCGTCACCGCTTCATCTCGATCGCGCAGCAGCGAGAGAATCGACTCGACCACGCCGACCGTGGCCTTCGCGTCGCGGCCCGACGGTGCGATGTGCTGCGGGCGCGGCGCGAAGTGCGCGCGATAAAGTTCGTACGTCCCGTCGATTAGATGAAGCCGCGCCACCTGCGCTTCAGATTTTGCTGTAGCCGCTGCCGTCGCGATCGAATCCGATGCCAACGCCCTTGTCGATTAGCCCGTACTTCAGCATCACGGTTTGACTGTAAGTCACCCATCCGGTGACTTTGTCGAGCGGCTCGGTCGCAAGCAGCAGCGTCGCCTTGGCCATGTACTCGATCGGCTCGCCGGTGGGATCATCGGCGCCTGTCACGAGGTGATGATGCACGGTGCCGGGCGTCGCGACGACCAGCGACGGCGAGAGGCAGGTCACCGAGATTCCGTATTCGTAAACTTCCTCGGCGAGTCCCTGCGTCATCCGCTCGAGCGCCGCTTTTTCCGCGCCGTAGCATACCGAGCCGGGCAGGAACTTTTCTTTGCCGTATGGTCCACGGCCGGGGCCGATCGCCGCGCCCGACGAGATGTTCACGATTGAGCCCTTTTTGCGCGCGATCATGTCCTGGAGCACCAGGCGGCTCATCATGAACGGCCCGTGCAGGTTGACTGAAAATGAGCGCATCCAGCGTTTCGGCTCGAAGTCCTTCAGCGGGATGAAATAGGTGAGCGCCGCGTTGTTCACGAGCACGTCGCATGGCCCGTAGATTTTCTTGGTTTCGTTGACGAGCTTTTCGCAATCGGCCTCCGACGATACGTCGCAAGTCACTGCGGTTGCTTCGCCGCCCGCGTTCCTGATTCCCGCGACCGTGGTTTCGAGCGAGCCCTCGAGCAGCTTGTGCTCGCCTTCATGAAGCGTGCGCGCGCTGCATATGACGCGCGCGCCTTCGGCCGCAAACAGGGCCGCGATCTCCTTGCCGATCCCGCGGCTGGCGCCGGTTACGATTGCGACTTTTCCATCGAGCTTGCCCATTTACGAACTCCCGGAGATGTTTTTTCGAAGACCGACGCCGATGGTACGAGCACGTTCGGCGATCTCTTTTTATATGCGGATCAGCCAGTGTGGCGCTATCCGGTGCTTGAGGTTTCAGAATTCGGATGGTGCTGTTATTCTCTGTTCGCGCTGGATGATTTCGCGCGGCGGTCCCGCGCCGCAAGTTCTGTGCAGGTGTTCAAGTCGTGCAAGCCTCCGATATTGCGCTGATTGTTGTAATCGCGGCCGTCGTCGGCAGCGCACTCGTTTTCGCCGGAGTCCTCATCCAATGGAGTCTCAGGAAGGCGAAGCGCACGGTCGATGTGGTCGAGTTTCCGACGCTCGAAGAAAAGCATCCCGCGGTCGAGGAGCTCCCGCCACAGCAGGTCGAGCCTCCGCCGGCGGAACCCGCGCGCGCCGCGCCGCCCGAGATCGAAGCGGTCGAAGAATCTGCGCCTGTTGCGCCCGAGGCTCAACCCGAGCCGCCTGCGCCCGAACCTCCTGCGGTCGTAGCAGCTCCGAAGGTCGAGCCCGCGAAGCAGCCGGCGCGAATCGGACTCGGGCTACGCAAGACTCGCGAGAATTTTCTGAAGCGTCTGCGCGCCGCGATCACGGGCAGCGCCAAGATCGATGAAATTTATGAAGGCCTCGAGGAGGCGCTGATCGCCGCCGACGTCGGCGTCGACGCGAGCATGAAGATCGCGGGCGCCGTGCGCGAGAAGCTCAAGAACGACGGCCGCGAAGAGACGATTCGCGATGCCTTGAAAGATCAGATCGCCGGGATTCTCGCGACGGCGCAGCGGCCCGCGGCGAGCTCGGGCGATGCGCCGCTTGTCATCATGATGGTTGGTGTGAATGGCGTCGGCAAAACGACCAGCGTCGCCAAGCTCGCAGCCAAGCTCAAGGCCGAGCGTGGCAGCGTGATCGTTGCGGCGGCGGATACGTTCCGTGCCGCCGCGATCGAGCAGCTCCAAGTCTGGTGCGATCGAATCGGCGTGGAGATGATCAAGCAGGCGCAGGGCTCCGATCCTGCCGCGGTCGCCTTCGATGCGGTCAAGGCGGCCGTCGCGCGCAAAGCGGGTGCGGTGTTGATCGATACGGCGGGCCGGCTCCAGACCAAGGTGAATCTCATGGAGGAGTTGAAGAAGATCGCGCGCGTTGTTGCGCGCGAGCTGCCCGGCGCTCCGCATGAGACCTGGCTCGTGCTCGACGCTAACACCGGCCAAAACGCCCTGAGTCAGGCTAAAACGTTCGGCGATTCCGTCCCGCTGACCGGTGTCGTGCTGGCAAAGCTCGACAGCACGGCCAAGGGCGGCGTAGTAATCGCGATTGCGGATCGGCTCAAGGTGCCGGTCAGATATGTGGGTTTGGGTGAAGGCCTCGAAGATTTGCGCGAGTTTGATGAGCGCGAATTCGTGGAGGCTTTGTTTGCGACGGACGAAGGCGAGGGGTCTGCCAGCGGTTCTTATGCCGCTTGACAGTCGGAATAATCGAAAATTAAACTAAAGGTAGAAGTTTCCTGCCATGGCACTGGATGTCCTCAAACAACTTGACGATAGAATTCAGGCTTCGGTCACACGAATTCAGCAATTGCGCAAAGAAAACGAACAACTCGCGCAAAAGCTGGCCGAAAGTGAAAAGCGCTACGCGGATGCTGCCGCGCAAATCAAGCAGCTCACCCTCGAGCATCAGCAGCATGAGGGCGAGCGCAATGACATCCGCACCCGGATCGAGAAGATTCTCGCCCGGTTTGACGGTATAGATCTAGGGTAGGGATTTTATGAAAGGCGTCAACGTCCAGATCATGGGACAGAGCCTCATCGTCGCCAGCGATGCTGACGATGAGTGGGTAAAAGCCCTGGCCGAGACCGTTGACGAACGGATCAAGGGTATTCGCGCCGGGTCGCGGACCGTGAATTCGGTCAACGTCGCGATCCTGGCCGCGTTAAATTTTGCCGATGAGCTGGAACGGCTCAGGCGCGAGCATCAGGAGCTCGTGTCCCGGCTCACGGCTATGAATGAGCGCCTGTCCGCGGCGATCGACGGTGAAGTTTGAGCGATGACCGTTAAGCGGATAGATTTGCGAGAGGGTTATGGGCGGGGGCGAGGGACGACTCTCGAGGCCTCGAAGGATTGTGACAGGCCTGTGCGAATTTTTGATATCGCCTCGATGGAGGCTTCAATCATAGATCCATTCGCAGACGGCATGAGGATGCCGAGTCGAAAAATGCACTCCGGGCAATGCGCCGGATGAGTAGCTAATTCCGCGCTTCCCGCCGTGGACAAAAGTCCGTGGCGGTTGAAAAAAAATACTTCCGCGCCGTCATGGCGGCCTCGCGCTCGGCGCTCGATCAAGCGTGGACGCGCGCGCACTCCGAACAAATCCAGCATCACATTCTTAGTTCGCCGCTCTATCGCGGATGCCGCTCGATTATGATCTACGCGGCGGCCGGTGGCGAAGTTTCGACCGATCTGATCTTCGAGGCCGTGCTTGCATCGCGGCGCGCGGTGTTTTTTCCGCGAATCGAAAAAGCGTCGAACACGATTTCGGCGGTCGAGGTGCGCTCATCGAGCGAGCTTCGTGTCGGCGCGTTCGGAATTTTGGAACCTGATCCGAGTCTGTCAGCCGTCGATTCGTCGCGGCTCGGCGATGTTCTCGTATGCGTGCCCGGCCTGGCTTTCGGTCGCGAGGGCCACAGGCTGGGCCGGGGCGGGGGCCATTATGACCGTTTTCTGGCCAATCTCGGCCGTGAAGCGATCAGTGTGGGTCTTGCCTATTCATTCCAGCTGCTCGACCGCGTTCCCCATGAGGAACACGATCGGCGGCTCAACTTTATCGCGACTGAGTCAGCGCTACTCCGCTCCGGCGACACGCCACTGCTGGACGGCGACGCTCTGACCGAGGAGGTACACCCGGGTGCATCTAATTCTCGGACTGATCCTGGGATTGATAATTGGTGGCGTGGTCTCGTGGATTGTAGGGTCAAACCAACGGCAGAAGGACGCCGTTAACCTGGAGGCTACGCGAGCTCAAGCTGAGGACATAACCAAGGAGGCACAAAGCAAGAGGGAACTTATCGTCAAAGAGGCCGAGGTCAAGGCCAAGGATCTGCTGGTCAGCGCCCGCGCCGACGCCGAGCGCGAGATGCGCGAGCGCCGCACCGAACTCTCCGCGCTCGAGCAGAAACTCGAAAGCCGCGAAGAGACTATCGACAAACGGCTCGAGGCATTCGAGCGCCGCGAGGCTGATCTCAACCGCCGCGACCAGAGCGTTCGCACGCGCGAGAAAAATATCGGCGAAAAGGAAGCCGAACGAGACGCCCTTATCGAGGAAGCACGCAATCGCCTCGAACAGGTGGCCGGACTGACTCGCGAGGAAGCCAAGCGCTCGCTCATCGACGAAATGCTCGGCGCCGCGCGCACCGAGGCTGCCAAGCATATTCGCGTTGTCGAAGAAGAAGCGCGCGAGGAGGCGGATCGCCGCGCCAAGCGAATCGTCTCGATTGCCATCGAGCGGCTCGCCGGTGAATTCGTCACCGAGCGCACCGTCGCCGTGATCGCTCTCCCCAACGATGAAATGAAGGGCCGCATCATCGGTCGCGAAGGCCGCAATATCCGCGCGATCGAAGCCGCAACTGGCGTCGACATCATAATCGACGACACGCCCGAGGCGGTCGTTATCTCATGTCACAATCCGATTCGCCGCGAGATCGCGCGGGTCGGCCTCGAACGCCTCATCTCCGACGGCCGAATTCATCCGGGTCGTATCGAAGAAGTAATCCGCAAGGCCGAGCAGGAAGTCGAGGAATCGATTCGCGAAGCGGGCCAGCGCGCCATCATCGAATGCGGCGTGCACGGCGTGCATCCGGAACTCGTTAAACTGCTCGGGATGCTCAAGTATCGGTATTCGTACGCGCAGAATGTGCTGATGCACTCGATCGAAGCGGCGTTTATCTGCGGTGCGATGGCGGCCGAGCTCGGGCTCAACGAAAAGCAGGCTCGCCGCGCGGCGCTTCTGCACGATATCGGCAAAGCGCTGACGCACGAGGTCGAAGGATCGCATGCGTTGATTGGCGGCGAAATCGCGCGCAAGTACGGCGAGTCGGCGAAGATCGTCAACGCCATCGCGGCGCATCACGAGGAAGTTAAGGCCGAGACGATTCTCGCGCCGCTCGTCGATGCTGCTGATGCGCTCTCGGGCGCGCGACCGGGTGCGCGGCGCGAAGTGCTCGAAAGCTACGTGAAGCGGCTCGAAGACCTCGAAGCGATCGCCAAGTCGTTCAAGGGCGTCGAGAAATGCTTCGCCGTGCAGGCCGGCCGCGAAATGCGCATCATAGTTGAACCCAACCAGGTAACCGACGAAGACACGACGATGCTCGCGCGCGACGTGGCGCGAAAGATCGAAACCGATATGACCTATCCGGGTCAAATTCGCGTAACGGTCATCCGTGAAACGCGCGCAACAGAGCTTGCGAAGTAGCGCTCGCGATTGGAGATAAACCTGAGCGCCCGGCCGCCGATGCGGCCGGGCGTTTTCGCTTTACGGGGAATCGAAGCAAGCGGTATCATCGCGCCACGATGCCCACGACGCGCGAAGTCCTCGCCACGACGATCGCACTAGAGCAGGAGAGCATGTCGCTGTATGCGCAACTCTCGCGCATATTCGAAGGAAATGCCGAGATCCGGGATTTCTGGTTCGGGATGGCGCGCGACGAAGCCCGTCACGTCGGCGCCCTGCACCTGGTGACGACAGTGCTCGAGATCGAAGGAAAGCTCGACAAGCCAAGTCCGATCTCGCTCGAGAACGACACGATCCTGAAACTGAAGGAGCTCCTCGCCCGAGCGCATCGCGAGGCTGTCGCTGCACTCCCACTTGAGCGTGCGCTCGCAATGGCGCTCGAAGTCGAAGAAACCGAGCTCGAAGATCTCGTCGCCGATCTCCTGAAAGCTCTACAGACCCCCGACGAATACGAGCGCTGCATGCGTTTGCTGGTGCACGATCTCGGCGAGCTGAGCTACATGATCGAGCGTCACAGCCAGAACTCGGAACTCCTCCATCGATGCGACGCGCTGGTAAATCGTCACGCGGAAACCCTCCGCCACTGGGCCGCCAGCTAACCGTCCTATCCCACTCTCCGCTCGCGACTTTCTTTGGATAACCTCGCCCGCAAAGCGAGACGTGCCACTGCACACAGCCGGATGTAACGCAGCTTGAGATGTCTGAGTTTCAAGCTGCGTATCAATAGCCTCGCCCGAGGCTGACCCGCCGGGGAGAGGCCGCTTGACAACGACGGCGAAGTATCGATATTGAGATTCATTCTCGTTTTCGATTGGCTTCGCCTCTATGTGTTCGACAGCTCCTCCTTTTATCGCTCAATTCGTCGCTAAAACGTCGCGCCAAGCTTTACCCTGGTCATCGAATTTGAATTGCGACGCAGCTCCTCCTTGGGCCACCGGATTCCGGCCCGCTTCTCCTGCTTTTGCTCAGCCTCGAAGCTTCGCTCACGCGGCGATTGGCATCCTTTTCGGGCTTTTGTATCTCGCAGTGCCGCATATCTGTCTTGCGAAGGTTCAAAAAATCACTGGCAGAGTTACAGATGCTCTCGATCATCCGGTCTCGCAGGCAACCGTCCGGTTGCTCGACTCGCAGGGACAAATCGCGGCGCATACTAAAACCGACGCGGCTGGACGCTTCGTGCTCACGCCAGCCAAGCCAGGAATCTACGACCTGAAGACCGAAAAGAGCGGGTACAAGACCGCGACAAAGGTTGTGGCGCTTCCGCCTCGTTCAGGGCAGCCGCTGACGATCACGCTCGCGACCTCAACGGCCCTCACCGTGCCGGTGCATGCCAACGTTATTCGCGCGCCGAACGGAGTCTCGGCCACGGGCGCCAACCGCTACACCGTGACGGCAAAAGATATTGCGAACCTGCCGCGCGGTGAGAATACGACTATCACCGACGTACTCGTTCAGATGCCGGGCGTTGCAATCGATCAGAATCAGCAGATTCACATCCGTAACACCGAAGGTCCGCAATTTCAGTATCAGATCAACGGCGTGATGGTGCCGCTGGATATCAACACCAATCCTCCGTTCATCTCGATGATCAATCCGATGTTCGTCGAGCAATTGAGCCTGCTCGACGGTATCCTGCCCTCGCGCTACAGCTACGCGACCGGCGGCGTCGTCAATATCCAGACCAAGGATGGATGCGAGCAGCCGGGCGGCAGCGCGAGCATCTACGGCGGCCAGCGCGACACGGTGCAACCCAGCTTCCAGTACGGCGGATGCGCCGGGAATTTCAGTTACTATGTGAGCGGACTTTACAGCCAGAGCAATACTGCGTTTAGCTCCGCGACGCCGCAGCCCGATGCGATCCACGACTATTCAAACCAGGGCCAGGGTTTCGGATTCTTCACGTATAATCTGAGCCCCACGACTCGCTTGAGTCTGCTTACCTCGGTCGCGGCGAGCGACAACCAACTGCCCAATCAGGCGAATCTGCCGCCGCAGTTCCCGCTCGTGGGTGTGAATTACTATCCTTCGGCCGCAATCAATTCGTACCTCAACTTTCGCGATTACCTTGGAATCGTGTCGCTCAGCTCCGCGCCCACGACCGATCTGTCGTATCAGGTTGCATACTCAGCGCACTACATATCGCAGAGCTTCGAGCCTGATAATGTGGGCGAGTTGATTTACCAGGGAGTGTCGTCAACGGCGTTTCACAGCGATCTCGACAACACGCTCCAGGGCGATCTGACCTACAAATACGGCGATCATACTTTCGGGCTGGGCGGTTACCTGGGCGAGTATGGCGTCGAAGCCGACGATAACTCGCTGGTCTTCCCGGTTGATTCGGCGGGCGATCCCACCAGCGATGTCCCGGTGCGCGTAATCAACAACGCGAACAAGATAAATCTCCTGTCCGGCATTTACGTTCAAGACACGTGGCAGCCCAGCGAAAAATTCCACGTCAACGTCGGCGTTCGATGGGATCGGCTAAGCGGGTTTACCTACAACAACCAGATCGATCCGACGATCAACCTCGTTTACCTGCCGTGGAAGAATACTACTTTGCACGGTGGTTTTGCCCGCTACATGCAAGTGCCGAGCTTTCAAGGAATCTCACCCGGTGCGCCGGCGGCCTTTGCCGGAACCACGGGCGAGGCGGGCACCGGAGTCGTCACGCCCGAGACGGAAGACGACTACGAGTGGGACGCCGGCGTAGTGCATACTCCGATCGAGAATCTCACTCTGTCCGAAGATGCATTCTACGAATACAACAAGCATTACCTGGATACCGGGCAGTTCGGAAGCGTGCCGATTTTTGCGCCGTTTAATTACAACAAGGGCTACATCTGGGGTACTGAGACGGCGCTTACCTATCGCAGACGAAATCTGTCGGTCTACGCCAGTACCACGATCGGGCGGAACGTGCAGAAAGGAGTCGCCACGGGCCAGTTCAATTTCGACCCCGATGAGCTCGCTTATATAAATCGCCATTACATAGTGCTCGACCATCAGCCGGAGTACGGCGCCTCGGGCGGTATTACCTATTCGCCGAAGCCATACTCATTCAGCGCGAGCGTAATCTACAGCAGCGGACTGCGCGGCGGTTTCGCCGACCTCGATTCACTACCTCATGTCGTGCAGGTCGATCTGAGCGGTCAACGCAGTTTCAAAGTGCCATACATCGGCGAGATAACCGATCGAATCACTCTGCTGAACATATTGGATAGAACGAACCTGATTCGGCCCGCCGAAGGAATCGGGATTTTCCAGGCCGCCTACGCGCCGAGAATCACGGTCTACGACACATTGACTGTTCCGCTCCCGGCCCTGAGTCACTAGAGCGGAATTGCAGTAAGACCCGAGCGCGACTACTTCTCAGAAGTCACGCAGGGGATTGCTGCTTGAGGATCTGCTCGAACAGATCGAGCGCTGCCGCGGCGAAGGCGCTCATGTTTGCGACGCGATCGTCGCTGCCCGTCAGCACGATGATCGCGCGCTCGGTTGGACCTGTCACCGCGATCGCCGTCTTGCCCGCAGGATCGCCGTAGCGGCTGCCGGTTGGCCCGGCGGCGCCGATCTCTGAAATCGCCCACGTCGATTGCAGAAGCTGATGCACGCCGTGCGCGAGTGCGAGCGCCGTTGGCTCCGACAGGCCGCGCATCTGCGCGAAGTTCTCGTCGGTCATGTTGAGCAGACCGCTCATCGATTTTCGCGTGTAACTCACGCTGCCGCCGACGAAATATACCGACGCGCCCGCGACGCTCAGCATCGCCGCTGAGATGAGACCGCCCGCGGACGATTCCGCCACTGCGAGCGTCTCCTTGCGCGCTTTCAGAATTGCGCCGATCCGCTCGGCGCGTTGCAACAGTTCCTGCACGACTTCCTCGCTTCGCGCTCCTAGAGCTCGAGCGCCGCGGCCAGCTTCAGTCGATGCTCGGCGGGATCGCCCAACAACATCGAGTTAGCGCGCGCACGCTTGAAGTAGAGATGCGCCGGATGCTCCCAGGTGAAGCCCATGCCACCGTGAATCTGGATATTCTCGGCCGCGGCTTTGTACGCTGCCTCGGAGCAATACGACTTCGCGATCGCGGCAGCTTCCTGGGCTTCAGCGACGTCATCATCGGTCAGCGCGAAGGCCGCGTTGTATGCGGCCGAGCGCGCGAACTCGGTCTCCACCAGCATGTCGGCGCACTTGTGCTTGATCGCCTGGTACGATCCGATTGGGCGCCCAAACTGCAGGCGGGTCTTCGCGTACTCGGTGGACATTTCGAGGCATCGTTGCGCGCTACCGACCTGCTCCGCCGCCAGCATCGCAGTGCCGAGCGTGAGCGTATGGCGAAGCGCCTTTGTGATGTCGCCCTCTGAGATCTTCGTCGCGGGCGTCGCTTTGAACGTGAGGTTGGCGAGCTTGCGCGTCAGGTCGAGCGTCGGCAGTTGCGTGCGCTCGAGGCCCTTGGCGTTGCCCTCGATGCGAAATAGGGCAAGGTCATTGCCGTCACGCGCGGCGATCAGGATCACATTGGCGGTGTGTCCGTCGAACACGAAATTCTTGACGCCATCGAGCCGATAGCTCGAGCCGTCACGCGTCGCGCGCATCGCGACAGCTTCGGGATTCGATTTGCCGCTCTCCTCCGCGATTGCCAGTGTCGCGATCGTTTTGCCCGAGGCGATCTCCGGCAGCAGCTTGGCTTTCTCCGCTTCGGTCGCGGCGCCGCTTACGATACTGGCCGCGAGCACGGCGCTCGCGAGGTACGGTCCGCAATAAAGCGTGCGGCCCATTTCCTCGAACACGATCGCGAGCTCGACCGGGCCGAGTCCGGCGCCGTCGTTCTTTTCTGGAATGATCAGGCCAAGCAGCGACAGCTCCGATGCCATCCGCTCCCACGTGCGAGCGTCGTAGCCGCTCTCGGTTTCCATCAGCTTGCGGACCACTGTCTCGGCCGAGTCTTTTTCGAGAAATCTGCGGACGGTCTGCCGCAGTTCGTTATGCTCATTGGTGAACGAAATTTCCATTGGCTTTGTTTGAATCCTTCGAAGTGATGTTCGCGCGAGGCCGCCCTATACGCTGCGCGGAATGTCCTTCCACGGAATGTCCTTGTCCGAGCGCGGTTCGCCGGGCAGACCGAGCACGCGCTCGCCGAGGATGTTTTTCATCACTTCGGAAGTGCCGCCTTCGATCGAGTTCGCCCGCGCGCGCAGGAACTGGTACTTCGAGAGCGCCGTGCGCGATTCGCGCGCGCGCGAAGTCGGCCGCCGCCGCGCATAGCCGGGCTCGTACACGAGCGAGTCGGGACCGAGCACGTCCATCGCGCATTCCCAGATTCGCTTGTTGAGCTCCGCCTGCGCGAGCTTCGATACCGATCCTTCGGGGCCGGGGTTTCCGGCCTTTCGCGATGAGCGTGCGCGCTGACTCGTCATGCGAAGGAGCTCGGCCTCGATATAAAGCCTGGTGATGCGATCGCGCATCAGGATTTCGGCGTCGGGCGAGAACTGGCCCTTCTCGCGCGCCTTCCAGAGGCTGATCAGCACACCGATCGAGCCGCTGCCCTTGCGCGGTGCGCCGGCGCCGCCGATCGCGGTGCGCTCGTTCATCAGCGTCGTGATCGCGCCTTTCCAGCCTTCGCCTTCCTTGCCCATCATGCGATCGGCGGGGATCTTCACGTCGGTGAAGAAGATCTCGTTGAACTCCGCTTCACCGGTGATCTGATGCAGCGGGCGAACTTCGACGCCCGGACTCTGCATGTCGAGCAGGAAATAAGATAAGCCCGCGTGCTTGGGCGCGTCGGGATTGGTGCGCGCGAGCAGCATGCCCCATTTCGACACGTGCGCGAGGCTGGTCCACACCTTCTGTCCATTGACGACCCAGTAATCGCCCTCGCGCACCGCCCGCGTTGCGAGGCCTGCTACGTCGGAGCCCGCGCTCGGCTCGCTGAACATCTGGCACCAGATATCCTCGCCGGTGAAGATGCGGCGCAGCAGATTGTCCTTCATCCACGGAGTGCCGTGCGTCAGAACGGTCGGCATGCACATACCGATGCCGATCGCGTTGATCATCATGTCGTCGTAAAGGGTCTTGGCATTTTTGGAGAGCTCGTCGTGGACGATCGCCTGCATGCCGGGGCTGATACCCAGGCCGCCGTAGCCCTCGGGAAAATGCACCAACGCAAGCCCGTGATCGTATTGCTTGCCGCGGAATGTGAACTGGTCGACTTTGTCGGGATGCGCCTCTTCGAGCAGCTTTTGAACGCGCGCGCGAAGATCAGCTTCGGTTATCTCTTTGGCCATTGCGAACTCCTTGCGAACAGATCAGATAGCACAATTCGAGGCCTCGAACGGAATGGCCGCAGATTCACGATTTGAGCGCTTTTCGGTGCTGATTGCGCTACCAATCGGTGGCTCGCAACTCACCCGGGGAAGGATTGGCCGATGGATGCAATCGCGAAAGTCGTACGGGTCACAACCGCCGCATTGCTAGCGACTACTGGAACATTGATCTGGACCGTTGCGGCGATGGCCGCCGACTCGGCCACGCCTACGCCCGTGCCGCATGCGAGCGTCGGGATCCCGCCGATCAAAATGAAACTATTATTGTTGATCGCAGGCGCCGCGATAGGCGTCATCTCGATCGTAGTCGGCGAATTGATGGTCAGATCGCGCGAAGAAAAAATTCGCGCCATCGACGGCACGATCGCCGACCAGCAGCGATCGATCTCGTTTCTCGACTCGGCTCTGCGCGAATGGCCTGCGGCTATCAGGCAGACCTACCTGGTTCTCCAGCTTCCCGCCAATCAGTTTGGCAAGCTCGCGACCGCGGATCAGACGCTGCTCGATTGCCTGGTCAACATCCAGAAAGCGCTTCGCGGCGATTTCAATTTCACCGTGAATCCGACGGCGGCCGAGAAGCTCGGCGTGCTCGAGGAAATCGGACTCAAACAACCCGGCAACAATGCTGTGCAAGGCGGAATCATCGAACTGATCGCGGGCGGCGAAAAACTCGTCGCCGATTGCCGGAACCGGCGCGACGATCTCCGCGCGCAGAGCTGCGATCGGGGCAAGGAAAAAGAAACGCTCCAGGCCTCCTGCAGCCGCATCCGGGTTCAGGCCTCGGCGATCCAGATCTTCGGTCTGCTCATCGCGCTGGGCAAAGACCTGGTCGCGTGATTCGTTACTCGCCGATGATTTTGATCAGGATGCGCTTGGGACGGCGGCCGTCGAACTCGCCGTAGAAGATTTGCTCCCACGGCCCGAAGTCGAGCTTGCCGGCCGTGATCGCAACCACGACCTCGCGCCCCATGATCTGCCGCTTGTGATGGGCGTCGCCGTTGTCCTCGCCAGTGCGATTATGATGATAGCGCTCGGGACTCGGATCGAACGGCGCGAGCCATTCGAGCCATCGCTTGTAGTCCTCATGCAGTCCCGGCTCGTCGTCGTTGATAAACACCGACGCCGTGATGTGCATCGCGTTGACGAGGCAAAGTCCCTCGCGCACACCGCTCTCCTGCACCGCGTTGGCGACCTCGTCCGTGATATTCACGAACTCCATGCGCTCCGGAACCTTGAGCGTGAGATACTTCGTATGCGAGCGCATGGAGTTCGACCGCGCGGAACGCGCTCAGACGCGATCGAGGGCGATTACCGGGATCTGGCGCTTGGTCTTGGCCTTGTAGTCGTTGAATACCGGCAGGATCGCGGCTTGCGCGTTGAACAGGCGCTCGCGTTCCTCGCCGCTCGTGATCGTGACCTTGGCCTGGAACTTCTCCTTGCCGATCTCGAGCGTAACGGTCGGACTCGCCTTGACGTTGTGGAACCAGTCGGGATTGTTTGGCGCCCCCGCCATCGAGGCGATGATCACGTAGCGAGCGCCGTCGCGGCTATACACCAGCGGAATCGTGTAGTCCTTGCCGCTCTTGGCGCCTTTGACGGTGAGCAGCACCATCGGCGCACCTTTGAACGCGCCGCCGACGTTGCCGCCGTTGGCGCGGAACTCTTCGATCACTTTCTGATTGAACTGCTGTCTCTCAGTCATGTCGTCACTCCTCCGGATCTAGGACTTAGATGTTCACCGTACTCATATCATGATAGCGGCCGCCGGCGGCGAAGCCCTTGGGTGCCACTTCCTCGATTCGCGCGAGGTCGCTTTTCGATAACACGACGCTCGCCGCCGCGACATTTTCTTCGAGATACTTGCGGCGCTTGGTTCCCGGGATCGGCACCATGTCGTCGCCTTGCGCCAGCACCCATGCGAGCGCGAGCTGACTCGGCGTGATTTTCTTTTCGTCAGCGATTTGCTTGAGCCGCTCGATTACCTTGAGATTCTGATCGAGATTGTCGCCCTCAAAGCGCGGCGAGATCTTGCGCCGCATGTCGTCTTCGGGCAGCGCGTTGATCGTGCCACTCAGAAGTCCGCGTCCGAGCGGGCTGAACGGTACGAAGCCGATGCCGAGCTCGCGCAGCGTCGGAATCACTTCGTCCTCGTAGTCGCGCGTCCACAGCGAATACTCCGATTGCAGCGCGGTGATCGGATGCACCTTGTGCGCGCGGCGAATCGTCTGGGCGCTTGCCTCAGAAAGCCCGAGGTATCGCACCTTGCCCTGGCGCACGAGCTCGGCCATCGCACCGACCGTATCCTCGATCGGAACGTTCTTGTCGACGCGATGCTGGTAGTAGAGATCGATGTGATCGACGCCGAGGCGTTTCAGCGATGCATCGCAGGCCGAGCGCACATACTCGGGCCGGCCGTTGATTGCGCGCTTGCCGTCGGGCAGCACCTGGTTGGCGAACTTCGTCGCGAGCGCGATCTTGTTGCGATGCTTCTTCAGCGCTTTGCCTACCAGCTCCTCGTTGTGGCCGATCCCATAAACGTCGGCGGTGTCGAAGAAGTCGACTCCCAGCTCGATAGCGCGCTCGAGCGTCGCATTGGATTCGTTATCGTCGCGCGGGCCATAGAACTGCGACATCCCCATGCATCCGAGGCCGAGCTCCGAAACTACGAGGCCCTGACTTCCGAGTTTGCGTTTTTTCATCGGCACTTCCTCATGTGAGCGGTTTCGCGGCGGATATTCGGTATGTACTGCGTCCGCCGCGCGCAGCCAAGCCCCGATTCGTCGAATGCGGCCGCTTGCGCAAAACGATCGATGGCTCGATGATCGAGCCCGCGATGAGTGAGTTCATTTTCGATGGGGCCAAGACCGCTGCGATTACGCTCGTGCTGGCGCATGGCGCGGGCGCGCCGATGGATTCGCCGTTCATGGAAACGATCGCCAAGGGCGTGGCGCAGGCGGGCGTCCGCGTCGCGCGCTTCGAGTTTCCGTACATGCGGCGGCGGCGCGAGACTGGCAAAGGCGGAGCGCCCGATCCCGGTCCCGTCCTGGTGGAGTCATGGCGCCAGACGATCGAAAAGCTCGGCGGCCCGAAGAAGCTAGTCATCGGCGGCAAGTCGCTCGGCGGCAGGATCGCGAGCATGGTCGCCGACGACGCCGGCGTGCGTGGCCTCGTATGCCTCGGCTATCCGTTTCATCCGCCCGGCAAGTCCGAGCAGACCCGCACGCGTCATCTGGAAAATCTGAAGACGCCCGCGCTGATCCTGCAAGGCACCCGCGATTCGTTCGGGAAGCCCGACGAGATCGCGAGGTACAAACTCTCCAAATCGATTCGCATCAAATGGATCGAAGACGGCGATCACTCGCTCAAGCCGCGCGTCAGCTCGGGCCGCAGCGAGGCGCAGAACCTCGGCGTGGCAATCGCGTCGATTGTCGAATTCGTCGAGGCGCTCTAAACATCTAGTCAACACGAGGCATTACGTGGAACAAATCGAAACCGTTGGCCTGGGATTTTACTTCGAAGATCTGCCGCTCGGGCGCAAGTTCAAGACCGTCGGGCGCACGATCACGGAAACCGATCTCGTGAATTTCATTTCCTGCACCGGGATGCTCGAGGTGTTGTTCATGAACACCGAGTTCCTCGCCAGCGAGTCTGCAATCAAAGGCCGCGTCGTGCCCGGCGCGCTCGCATACACGCTCGCGGAGGGCCTGCTAATCCAATCGGTGCTGCAGGGGGTGGGCCTCGCGTTCCTCAACATGGAGCTTGACGTAAAAGGGCCGACCTTCGTCGGCGACACGATTCACGTCGAGTGCGAGGTCATCGAAAGCCGCAAGAGCAAGCGACCCGGCACGGGCCTCGTCCGCACGCGCAATCAGATCGTAAAGCAGGACGGCTCCGTGCCGATCATCTATACGCCGCTGCGATTGGTGAAGTCGCGCGAGCATGAATAGGCCGCGCGTCAGGCAGGTGAGGGTTCCGATTTGTTGAGAGACGGCGCACGTTGACTGCGAGTGCTTGCGAATCGGCTATCCGTGGTCACGCTACGATCCAGCACCCTCACCTGACCGTCGCGCCTTTGGCGCGCCGGCCACCCTCTCCCGTGAAGTAACGGGAGAGGGATTCGGAGAATGGCGCGCGTTCGCTACTGCGCCATGAAGCCGCCGTCTACTGGCATCGGCAGGCCTGTTACGTAGGATGCGTGATCGGAGCATAGGAATGCGACGGCTTCGCCGATTTCCTGCGGGTCGCCGAGTCGCTTGAGCGGGCCGCCGCGGGCGAAACGCTCTTCCGCGTTGGGACGCTCGCCCAGCAGGCGCTCCATCATCGGGGTGCGAATCGGACCGGGGCAGACTGCGTTGACGCGGATCCCGTGACGACCGTATTCGATCGCCGCCGACTTCGTGAGTCCTGCGACGCCGTGCTTCGCCGCGACGTACGCCGGCATCCCCTTCACGCCCGCGAGGCCCGCGCCTGACGACGTGTTCACGATCGCGCCGCCCTTGCCCTGCTTCAGCATCTGCGCGATCTCGGCTTTCATGCAGAGCCACACGCCGGTCAGATCGATCGCGATGACGCGATTCCAGTTCTCGAAGGTGCACTCGTGCGTCATGCCGCCCTGGCCCTCGATACCGGCATTGTTGAACGCGCAATCGAGGCGCCCGTATTTCTCCACCGCCTTCGCGACGGCGGCGTTGACGTCGCTTTCGCGCGATACGTCGGTGCGGATAAAGATCGCGTCGCCGCCGGTGTCGCCGATCATCGCGAGCGTTTGATGCCCGCCTTCTTCGACCACGTCGGCCAGCACGAGCTTTGCGCCTTCACGGGCGAAGATTTTCGCCGTCGCGCGGCCGATTCCCGAGCCTGCGCCGGTGATCAGCGCCACCTTGCCTTCAAGAATTCCCGCCATCTTCATGCTCCTTCAGGTTCGACCGCCTCGGAGTGTGTCAGTAACATCTCCTGGCGGCAGGATTTTGTGTCAGAGTGATCAGTCGATTTCCTCGACCAGTGGAAGATCGAACGCGCTCTTGCCGAGGAATTCGAGCGTCTCGTCGCTGTCGAACGGATGGTAAAGGCCGGCGCGCACGTCGCGGAACAGCCGCTCGAGCGGCAGCCGCTTGAAGTACGACGAGCCGCCCGCGGCGCGCAGCGCGAGATCGACGACGCGCACCGAGTTTTCGATCGCGATCATGCGCGCGGCGACGGCCTTGCGCGACCAGCTTCGCGGATGATCACGATCCATTTCGCCGGCGGCCTTCCACATCGCTGCGCGCGCGCCTTCGATGAGCAAATCCATCTCGCCGACCTTGTTGTACACGCTTGGCAAGTTGCTCATTGGCTTCTTGTACGGGAAGCGATGGCGGTCGCGCATGAAATCGACCACGAAGTTGCGCGCCGCGACTGCGATTCCGATATACGGTGCGCCGATCGTGAACGGCGCCTTGGCGAAAATCTTCGTCACGCGGCCGCTGTTCGAGACCGGCCGCTGCAGGATCACCGAGGTCGGCGGCACGAACGCATCCTTGAGCTCGGAGCTGCGCGACTCGGTCGCGCGCATGCCCATCACCTTCCAGTCGTCCTTGAATGCGAGCCCGGGGGTGTCGCGCGGCGAGATGAAGAGCGTCAGGATCGTCGGTCCCTGCGGCGCGTCTTCCCAAGTCGCTTCGCAGAAGAAGTAATCGAGCGCGATACTCTGGGTGCCGAAGATCTTGCGCCCGTTGATGATCCATCCGCCGTCGCCCTTGGCTGCGACGGTGCGTGGACGGATGGCGATTATCGCGTTATCGGGCTCCGAGCCTGAGCCGCCGCAGATCAGATGCTCGCTCGCGATGCGCCGCAGGATTCGCTCGAGGTTGGGGTCCTTGAACTTGCGATGCACATCGATCAGGAGTCCCAGCACGTTGAAGTGCATGTTGATCGCGAGCGCGGTCGCGCCGCATCCCTGCGCGAGCCGCTCCTGCGCTTTGATCCGCTCGAGCATCGTCGCGCCGAGACCGCCGAGGCTCTCTGGAATGATGAGCCGCGTGTAGCCCGTCTCCTTGAGCCGCGCGTAATTCTCGAACGGAAATGATCCTTCCTCGTCGTGCTTGGCCGCGCGCTGAGCAAAGTCGTCGGCCAGGCCAGCGGCTAGATCGATGAAGCGTTGCTCGCGCTCTGTGTTGAGTTGCTGCATCGCGGTCCTCCGGAATGAGCAGTTGCTGCGGCGCCGTTCCGGATCGCGAGACTACAACATTCGAATGAAAAAGCGTTAGGCGCGCGGATCGGCAGCGCCGGCCGATTTTGCCGCGCCGCGCAGGAGTGCTTCAATTGATACAGGCTCACTTCACTCCGCAGCGCTGGAGAATCGTCATGGCGAGAATTTCCTATCGCGTCCGGCCTGAGACTGCTGTGTTGACTAAGGGTTTCGATCCCGCGCTGTCGGTCGGCTCCGCGCGGCCACCGGTTTACCGGAGTTCGACATTCGTTTTTCCGAGTCCCGAGGCCGCCGAGCGCGCCTTCGAGATCGTGCTCGGAAAAATCTCGCCGGTCGGCGACGATCGTCCCGACCTGATCTATGCCCGGCTCAATCATCCGAATGCGGAGATTCTCGAAGAGCAACTCGTGCCGCTCGAGCGCGGCGCGAAATCCGCGGCGATTTTCAATTCAGGCATGGCCGCGATCTTCACCGTGATGCTCTCGTTCCTCGAGCGCGGCAGCGCGCTGGTCTATACGCAGCCGCTCTATGGCGGGACGCAGCATCTGATTCATCAGATCATCGAGCAGCTCGGCTTCGAGGCTCGGCCGGTTCGCGCCGGGGATACGAAAGCGCTGGCCGACACGATTGCGCAGACGCCGAATGCGAAGCTTGTGCTGATTGAGACGCCCGCCAATCCGACCCTGATGATGACCGATATCGCGCGGGCGGCGGCTGCTGTGCGGCTGCATCCAAAGCGTCCGCTGCTGGCGGTCGATAACACGCTGTTAGGCCCGACGTTTCAGCATCCGCTGGCGGCAGGCGCCGATCTCGCCGTCTATTCGGCGACGAAATTCCTTGGCGGTTTCAGCGATCTGCTCGCGGGAGCGGTGCTCGCTTCCGAGCCTGAATTGATCGAGACGCTGACGGGCTTTCGCGCGCTCCTGGGAAATATTTTACAAGCTGACGAATGCTGGATGCTGGATTCGCGGCTCTCGACCGTCGCGCTGCGAATGAACCGCCAAAGCAAGAACGCGCAACGGATCGCCGAGCCGCTGTCCAGGCATCCGCGCGTGAAACGCGTCATCTATCCTTCGCTGTTTACCGATCCCGAGCAGATTCGAATCCGCGATGCGCAGACCGATTACCCGGGCTCGCTGATTTCGATCGTGGTCGAAGGCGGCAAGCCGGCAGCATTCGAATTCTTGCGCCATCTGAAAATCGCGAAAAACGCAGTGAGCCTCGGCGGCGTCGAGACTCTCGTATGCCATCCGATGACGACGACGCACAGCGAATTCTCGGCACAGGAGTTCGAGCGTGCCGGCATCACCGACGCTCTGGTGCGAATCTCGGTCGGCACCGAGCACTGGCGCGACCTGCTCGACGAATTCACCCGCGCCCTGGATACGATCTAGCGCGAGCGCTCGCGCGCGCCGGCCAGGTAAATCGGCACGCCGCTCAGCGCGATCAAGAGTCCGGGCCAGGTGAACCGCGGGCGCACGACGAGCAGATCGAGCATCAGCGCGGTTGCCGCGACGATGTAAATCGCGGGCACGATCGGATAGCCCCACGCCTTGTACGGACGCGGAGCGTCGGGGCGCCGAATGCGCAGCACGAATACCGCGGCGACGGTCAGCACGTAGAACATGAGCTGCGCGAAGATCACGTAGTCGAGCAGCTCGGAGTATGTCCCCGAGATCGCGAGCAGTGCCGCCCACACGCCCTGCATTACGAGCGCAACTGCGGGTACGTTGGCCTTGCTCAGCCGTCCCGCCGCGGCGAAGAAGACGCGGTCCTGCGCCATCGCATAGATCACGCGCGCCCCGGTCAGGATGAGACCGTTGGCGCATCCGAACGCCGAGATCATCACCAGGATCGCGGTGATCGTCGCGCCGGATCTGCCCCACACCGATTCCATCGCGGCGGCCGCGACGCGGTCCGTGGTCGCGTGCGAGATGCCGCGGCCGAAGGTCGTCGCCGATTGCGCGATACCTACTGCGGGAAGCTGGAACAGGTACGAAATGTTGGTGAGCAGGTAGAGCAAGATGACGACGCCCGTGCCGAATGCGAGTGCGAGCGGAAGATCGCGCTTGGGATTCTTCACTTCAGCGGCGGCGAAGGTCACGCTCGCCCACGCGTCGGCCGAGAAGAGGCCGCCGACCATCGCCGCGCCGAACGCCGCGAGCGTGATCGACGATCCGCCGAAAAATGCGCCCGAGCTGCCGAAGTTGGCTGCGATCGCCGTGTGCTTCGGCGCGATCAAACAGCCGAGCACGATGATGAGTACGAGCGAGGCGAGCTTCGCGCTGGTGAAGGCGTTCTGCACCAGCTTGCCGAGATTGAGTCCGCGCAGATTGGTCGCGGTGAGAAGTGCGATCACTAAAATCGCGCCGAACCGCTCGCCCGACAGGCCGAAAGAGCCGAGCGAGAACCACATCGTCGAGCCGAACAGCGGCCACATCACGCCCGCGAATCGCGCGAACGCGACTGCGACCGCCGCGATCGTGCCGGTCTGGATCACGAGCAGCAGCGTCCAGCCGAACATGAACGCCCACATCCCGCCGTACGCTTCGCGCAGATAAACGTATTGCCCGCCCGCCTGCGGCATCATCGCGGCCAGCTCGCCATATGCGAGCGCGCCCGCAATCGTCATCACGCCGCTGATGATCCACACCAGCAGCAGGCCCGCCGGCGATCCCACCTGGCGCGTGATATCGGCCGACACGATGAAGATTCCCGAGCCGATCATCGAGCCCGCAACGAGCGTGACGGAATCGAAGAGCGAGAGGCCCGGCCTCAGCTCACGAGCGGATGAAACTTCCTGTACTGGCGCTGCCATTGCGGCGAGATACTACCAGTCAACAGGTTCGAGATCGCCTGTTTCTATTTGAAAATGCCGGCATTGATTTAACGGCGCGACAGGAATTACTTGATATCACGCAGTTGATAGATCGTCGGGGAGGCTCATTCGATGCCTGCAAAAAAAGCCAAAGCGGCGCCCGCCAGGAAGAGCAAGCCCAAAGCGCGCAAGGCTGCTCCTGCCAGTCAGTTCGATACTCTGCGCAAGACCGTAAAGGATCTCAGCACGCGGCTCGAAAAGGAGCTCAAGGCGCGCAAAATCGAGGCGCGCATCCTGAGCGAGGCCAAGAAGGCCCGTGAGCAGTTGAGCGCTCAGGTCAGTGCTTTGCGCAAGCAGGGCAGCCAGCTCGCCGGCGAGCTCAAGAAGGCACTCGGCGACTCCAGGAGCTACGAAAAGGCCAAAGCGGATGCGCAAAAGAAAATCGATCAGCTGAAGAAAGATCTGAGCGCGCGCACCTCGGAACTGAGGCGCAAGTCCGAGGAGCTAAAAAAACTGGCCGAAGAGTCGGCCCATCGCGCGGCCCAGATTATCCGCGGCGAGGAACATCCGGCCCAGGAGCCAGAGCCTGTGCCGGAGGGCGCTCACATGCAGGCCACGCCCGTAGAGCCGCAACCGGCGGAATCGCCGGCTAGTGGGGACAAAGAGCCTTCGATCTAGCCCGCACTGCTCAACGGCTTGCGAGCGGCTGGAGCGTTTTGACGAATATCGAGATCTGTTCGTTCATCACGCGCGCCGGATTACCTGCGGTCACGGCACCATCGATCACCAGGTCATGACCGTTGACGAAACTCGAATCGTCGCTTGTTAAGAAGCGGACCGCGTGCGCAACCTTGTCTGTCGTTCCGATTCCCGGCAGCGCCTGCTCCAGCGGCAGGAGCTTCTCGAGCGCGGCGCCATGGGAATCAATCGCGCGAACAGGAAAATCGATCTTGAAATGCGGTCCACCGTTCGGCGAACCGAATTGAGAGCATGATAGGCAGGGCAATGGCCCTCGCCGCGCGAGGAAGGCAAAGATCCCGCGCGCCGACGGCTCTTATTGCATGCCGGCGCGCGGGCTTTGGTCTGGATACTACACTTACGGTGCGGCCGGGCTGGCTGCTGCCGAGGCAGCTGGGCTCTCTGCCGGGGCCGCCATGCTCGAAGCGGCCGCGGGGCTTTCCGCCGCTGCCGACGCCGACGCCTCAGGCGCGGGCGCACTCTCTTCGGACTTACTGCAAGCCGTGGCAAAGAACATCGCAACTAGTGCCAGAAGCAGGACTTTGCGCATCATTTCCTCCTCTTGATTCCTGGTTTCCGCGGAAGCGCAAACTCAAAGCGAATGCAGAATACGATAGCCGTTCGGCAACTTCAAGCGCGCTTCCCTGCAACCTGCGCCACGGCCGGGGTTTCGACAAAATTCAAGCAACGGTTGCATTTTGACGAATCCGGCGGCATCTTTATTATCGAATTTAGTTGGCGTCATTAGGCTCTGGGTGGAGGGGTATAGGTGGCGATGGGACGCTCTATCGACGCGGGACATGCGCCCGCTGCTTCCGACTCGGTACGAATCGTCGAGCATGAACTCGACATGATACGGCGCTGGACGCCGCCGCGCGTTACAGTGGGCCGCCTCGAACGCATCGTCGCGTGGCTGATGCCAGGCGGGCGCTCGGTCGGGCCGCCGATGCGCTCGATCGCGCGCGAACTTGAAGAGCTGATGCCGGCGCGCGATAACTGAGCGCGGGCGCGGCTCGGCCGCATCCGAACCAAGGGAGGAAATATGGCCGACATCGAGCGGATATCGACTAGCTCGCCCTACGAGCCGATTGCCGGCTATTCGCGCCTGGTGCGCGCGGGCGATTACATTTTCGTCTCGGGCACCACCGCCTTCGACGAGCGCGGCTTACTGGTTGGCGCGGGTCAGATGTACGTGCAGGCGCGCCAGTGCCTCACCAATATAGAAGCAGCGCTCAAGCGCGTCGGCGCGACAATGGCTAACGTGGTGCGGACTCGCATGTTCGTTACTGACATATCGCGCTTCAACGATGCTGCACGTGCACACGGTGAATTCTTCGCTGCCACTCGGCCTGCGACCTCGATGGTCGAAGTGAAGGCGCTCGTCAGTCCGCCGATGCTGATCGAGATCGAGGCCGATGTGTACCTGCCGCAGGCGCGAGTTGTATCGAGTGCGGCTTCAACTGCCGCCGCAACTCCAGCCAAGGCACGCCGTACGCCCAAGGCTCCCGCAGCGCCGAAAGCAAAGGCCAGGTCGGCTGCGAAAAAGCCCGCTGCCAAGACCAGGAAACGACGCTAGCCCGACCCAATTACTCAATTTCGATGAGATGCCGTCGCAGCGATCCGCGACGGCGTTCTCATTTTGGGACAGTTGCAGCGCTTTTCGCCTCGCACACCATAGATCGTCGATGAAGAGGATAGGGCGCTCCGGGTCAGCTCAGACCGCTGGCCTTCTGCTTGCTCCTTTTGATCGAAGAGCTGAGCCGCGAGGCTCGCAGGACCGGCATCTGCGCCGGCCCGGCGACACCAGGCGGCTCATTCAATCGCTCGGCGTCGCCGGGCAGTTTGCGCCCTTCGCGGGGGTTAAGGAGAACCTCTTCGCGATCGGCGCAAATAGCTATTCCCCGATTTCAGATTTTCAAATTACTATTCTACCCGGACTAGATAGTCTCGCCGCGCAGTGGCTATTCGCCCACGGCCACTGAGGCTGTGTGTCACGGCCTGGTCGGCTGCTGTTCGGCGTGCGTGTCAAGCTGACACTCAGAAATGGTTTTTCTTGTGTTTCGCGGGCCGTATTCAACTGAGGCGACATGTCAAAGACTGCGACGGCATCTTTCGCGATGAACTGAGTCTGAGTATCAGCCTGAAGCATCGTGTCTCCCGCTCGATAACTGCCTGAATCGGAATGAAGCAGCGGGTTCAATCGCGCTCCGCTGGCGCGGCCGTTGCTGTAGTCCAGTTCAGGAGCGAGCGCACTATGAAATCTAAAACCATTTTCGCAACTGTATTAGGACTGGGTATCTGCCTGACTTCGGCGGTGCGGTCCGCGAACGCGGCCAGCTACTATGTCGATCCCGCGGGCAGCGACTCGAACTCGGGCAGCAGCCCGGCCAGCGCATGGAAAACCCTGGCCAAGGCCGGCAGCTGGAAGTTTCAGCCGGGAGATACTGTGTATCTGAAGCGCGGCGGAATGTGGCGTGAGACGCTGCAGCCGATGAGCAGCGGCACGGCGACGGAACCGATCACCTTCACCGCATATGGGACGGGCGCCCTGCCGATTATCAACGGCGCGGACCTGGTAACGGGTTGGAATCTCGTGTCGGGCGCGGTTTATTCCGCGTCGCTCTCAGTGAAGCCGTACAATGTATATAGCGACGGTCTGCCAAACTGGGGACTGTACATGGCGAGCTCGCAGTCGGCGATGACAGCGGGAAGCTGGTACTACAACGGCGGCAAACTCTATGTGCAGCTGACCGACGGCTCAAATCCGGCCAATCATCAGATCGAGGCAGCGGATCGCCAGAACGGTTTCTATGTTAATGGCGCATCGTCGAATAACAACGGCGTCGCGCCGATTACTTTCTCGTTCACTGCCGGCACCAGCAACCAGGGCGGCAACGCGACGGCCAATATCAACTATATTACCGTCAACAGCATCATGACCGAGCGCACCGGCAACTACGGTGTCCAGTTCTATGATTCGTACGCTCCACTGGTCAGCGACTGCACGCTGACGCAGAACGGAACGGGCCAGCAGGATCTCGGTTACTACAATGCCCTCCATGCCGATATCGCGCCGGGCGCAATCTACTCGAACAACACCGTGAGCTGGGGCGGCGGCCACAATGCAATCCAGATGCAGCGCGCCGACGGCGGCCAGATTCTCGATAATACTGTTACCGAATGGAACCACAACGGTATCGACGTGAAGCTGTCTACCGGTATCACCGTCAAAGGCAACATCGTCCACGATTCGCAGATGGGCTCGGGTCTCTATACTGAGTATGTCGGAAACTACAACGCAGACCAGAATATCATCTACAACACGCCGATGGGTATCCAGACCAACCTCAATACTACTTCCTACCTGTTCAACAATTCGATGCTGAACACCAACGGCGGCGGGATCTACCTCGGACCGGCAAGCGGCGGTTCGGCAACGATCGAGAACAACATCACTTACGGCAACGTGGTGATGGCGCTGCAGAACGCCGGTAACTACACCGTCTCTACCGAAGACTACAATGACTGGGGACCGGCTACCTCGTCGCCGACCCAGGTAAAGGTTGGATCGAGCGCTTACAACGCCACCACTTGGATGACGATGGCGGGACATACGCACGACATCACTGCCAACCCGCAGTGGGTCAATGCGCCCAGCAACTTCACGCTGCAAGCTTCCTCACCGTGCGTCAACGCCGGCTGGTGGGTAGGACTCGGCGGCATGGGCTCCGCTCCCGACATGGGCGCAATCGAAAGCTACTAAAAACAGCCTCGACGTCCGAGTCGAAACGCTCCGGCCCCAACGGCCGGAGCGTTTGCGTTTTCTGGATTCGGCTACGCAGCCTGCGGGATACGCAATGAAATGATGCGTGAGACGCCCGGTCGATCCATCGTCACGCCGTGGATCTGGTCGGCGCGCTGCATCGTGCGCTGATTGTGCGTGATCACGATAAACTGCGAACGGCCCTTCAGTTCCGCCATCAGGGTCACGAACGCCGCGAGGCTGAACTCGTCGAGCGGCGCGTCGACTTCGTCCATCACGCAAAACGGGCTCGGGTTGAGCAGGAACAGCGAGAAGATCAGCGCCATGGCTGAGAGCGCTTTCTCGCCGCCCGACAGCAGTCCGATTTCCTTTACTTTCTTGCCCGCGGGTTGAACCAGGATATTGACGCCTGCTTCGAGCACGTCGGTTGCGTCGGTCAATTCGAGGCGGCCTTTGCCGCCGCGCAGCAGCTTGGGGAACAGCTCTTCGAAATTTTTCGCCGCGCCTTCGAAGGTCTCGGCAAAGCGCTTGCGCGCCTCGCGGTTCAGCGTCGTGATCGTTTTCGACAGATCGTCGAGCGCGGTCTGTAGATCGCCGCGCTCGGCGCCGAGCTTGGCCGCCCTTTCTTCGAGTTCTTTCACCTCGCTTTCGGCCGCGAGATTGACCTCGCCGATTCGCTCCAGCTTGGCGCGCAGCTCGGTGAGCCGGACTTCGTCGCGGGCCGCATCGCGGTTCGCGAGTGCGGGCACGATTTCCTCGGCGACGGAGTCGAACTCGGCGGCGAATTTTTCGACGAACATCCGCGCCAGCTCTTCGCTGAGCGTGCGCGCGCGCTCGCGCTTGAGCGCGCACTCCGCGGCTTCGGCTTCCAGCGTCGTCAACGTCTCGCGAGCGTGACGCAGATCGGCGCGGCGCTCTTCGAGTGCATGCTCGCAGGCGTCGCATTCGGCGCTGAGGCGCTCGACTTCGGCCGCAAGCTCGGTCTCGCGCACGCGCGCGGCTTCATCCTGTGCGAAAAGGCGCGCGAGCTGCGCTTCGAATTCAACGCGCTCACCGCGCGAACGCTCGAGCGCGCTCAGACGTTCATCGATTTGCGCATCGAGATCGCGCGCGAGATTCTGTGCATGCGCAAGCTCGCGTTCGAGGGCGGCGAGCTCGGCCTTGCGTGTCTCGACGCGCGCAGCGATCTCAAGGCGCTCTGCCGCAAGCTGTTCGGCCGCGCTGCGGCTGGCGATCACTTCAGCGCTGACGGCAGCGAGACGCCCGCGCAGCTCCTGCTCGCTGAGAGCAAGCTGCTCGAGGCGCGCATTGGAGGACACCGATAGATCGCCAATTTCATTGAGACGGCGACGCGCGCTCGATGCGTGCGCGTCGGCAAGAACGCTCGCCTGCTCAGCCTTGCCGAACGACGCGCGCCGCTCGGTCACGATACGCTCGGCCTCGCGCGCGCGATGCCGCGCGAGATCGAGCGCCGCGGCTTCACGCTCGCGCGCTGCGCGCGCTTCGGCATGCTCCGCCGCCATCGCGACGTGCTGCTCTTCGGCCGCCGCGAGTTCCTGGCGCTGCGCCTGGGCTGCTGCGCGAGCTGCGGCGGCGCGCGCTTCCTCTTCGGTGCTGCCGCCGCTAATCATGCGGCCGGGATAAACCAGGTCACCTTCGCGGGTGACGAAAACGGTCCCGTGACCATTGAGGTTCGACGCTGCCATCGCAGCACGCAGGTCGTCAGCGACGATCACATGGCCGAGCATCGCTTCCGCGACCGGAGTGAAGCGCTGGTCGACCTCGACCATATCGACGAGGCGGCCGGCAATTCCAGGCGCGTCGATCGACGCGTGCGGCGCGACCGCAGCGTCGGGCTGCTGCACGAAACTGAGGCGGCCCGCGCGATTCTGTTTCAGGATATCGATCGCTTTGAGCGCGAATGCGGGCGACTCGACGATGACCGCATCGAGCTGCTCGCCCAGCACGGCCCGCAGCGCAGGTTCGAGTTCGAGTGGTGCGTGCACGACTTCGTTGAGAATCGAAGGATCGGTCGCGGGACGATCGCCATTGAGCGATTCGAGGATCGTTCTGAGGCGCAGCCCTGCATCGCTCGTGGCGTTGACTTCGCGCTCGCTCTCGCGCGCTGCGACCGCGCTCCTGAGCGCCGCGATGCGCCCGGTCAGATGATCGAGCGTGGCGCGAATCTCGGTTTCGCGCGCGGCGGTTTCGCGATGCGATCCCTCGAGCGCCGCCATCTCGGAACGGCAGGTCTCGAGTTCGGTATCAGCCGTCGCGACGAGGTCGCGCGCGGTATTCAGCTCGTATGCGAGCGCGGGCGCTTCGGCCTCGTACGCGCGCAGGCGCTCTTCGAGCTCGGCCCGCTCGCCGGCGAGATCGCCCAGCCGACCGCGAACCACGGCGGCCTCGCGCACGACTTCGGAAAGCTCGTCCTTGATTTCTTCGGCGCGACGCTCGGCCTGCTTGAGCTGCTGAGTCGCTTCCTGGTGACGCGCCGTCACGCTGGCGAGGACGGTTTCGCTCAATCGATCGTCGAGGTTGAGCTCGCGTGCGAGCCGCGCTCCCGCTTCAGCACGCGTCGCGCGCGCCGCAGTCACCTTGATGTCGAGCTCGCTCAGGCGCGCGAGCAGTTCCGGCTCGAGCTTGTCCAATTGTTCGAGACGCCGCGTCAGAAAGTCGCGATTGCTGGCGCGCTCGGCCTTGCCCTGCTCGAGGTTTTCCAACTCCCGGCGCGCGCCGCCAAGCTCGGCGCGTACAGCTTGCGCCGCAGCGCCCGCGGCTTCGACGGCCGATTGCGCCGCGGTCGCATTCTCACGCGCGGCTTCCGATTGCGCGTGCAACTCTTCGTCGCGGCCGGTCTGAATCGCGAGTTCCTCGCGCTGCTCGATCAGCCTTCGCGCGGCGGCATAGCGCTCGAGCTCGGAGAACTCCGCCTTGACGATCTTGTAAGTCTCGGCCTTCTTGGCCTGGCGCCGAGCGTAGTTGAGCTGACGCTCGATTTCGCTGAGCACGTCGTCGAGGCGCGCGAGGTTTTCCTTGACGCGCTCCAGTTTGCGCTCGCACATCTCGCGCCGGCCCTTGAAAAGCGAAAGCCCCGCGGCCTCTTCGATAAGGCCGCGCACCTCGTGCGGTTTGGCCTGGATTACTTCTTCGATACGGCCCTGCTCGACGATCGCGTAGCCGCGGCTGTGAATCTGCGCGGCCATGAAGAACTCGGTGATGTCCTTGAGGCGGCAGGGAATCTTGTTGAGCAGATATTCCGAATCGCCGGAGCGATAAGCACGGCGCGTCACCGCAACTTCACTCAGAGTCGAGTAGGGGTCGGGCAGGAGGCTGCCTTCCTCGGCCTCGAGCACGAGCGAGACCTCGGCCATCCCGGCGGCGGCGTTGGCATCGTTGCCGGCGTAAATCAGATCTTCCACGCTCTTGCCGCGCAGGCGCGTCGGCGCCTGTTCGCCGAGCACCCAGCGGATCGCATCGACGACGTTCGATTTGCCGCATCCGTTGGGACCGACGACCGCCGTCATCCCCGGGGCGAACCCGATCGCCGTATGGTCAAGAAATGACTTGAAGCCTAGTAATTCAAGGCTCTTAAGACGCATGCTGCCGTCGCCTCCACATCACCACCGCAACCGCAACTCTTATCCCAAAGATCGAACGTCGGGGTCAAGAGAAACCCCCAATATGTCGTGCCGGAGGTTGTGGATACCCCATCTGGTTGTGGATAACGGGTCTGGGGATAACCCGGGCAGCTAAGCTTGAATCAATCCTGGATGAGCTCGGTGTTCCAGTATGCGCTATCGACCTGCGACAGGTACGGCATCCACTCGCGGTAGCGCTTGAGGCTGAACATCTCGGAGCTGAACGGCGTCCATTCGGGGCGCTTGGGCCGCTTGACGAGCAGCATCCCGGCTTCCTCAGGAGTGCGCCCGCCCTTGCGCCGATTGCAATGATGGCAGGAGCAGACGATGTTCTCCCAGGTCGACATCCCGCCGCGTGAGCGCGGGATGACGTGGTCGAGATTCAGCTCGGTGCGCGGCAACCGCTTGGCGCAGTACTGACAGGTATTGTTGTCGCGCGCGAAGATGTTGAATCGCGAAAAACGCACGTGCCGCTTGGGTACGCGCTCGTAGGCGGTGAGCAGCAGCACGCGCGGCACGCGGATGAAGCCCTCGACGATGCCGAGCTTTTCGTGATGGACCTCGATCGTGAGGTCGCGCCAACTGTCGAAGTCGAAGGTGCGATACTCGTCGTCAACCGCGCGAGCTACGCCCTGATAGAGCAGCGCAAACGCGCGTTTTACCGAAGTAACGTGAACAGGTAGGAACGACCGATTGAGGACGAGGACTCTGCTGTTAAGAATCGCCGGCCCCGGAGCGTAGCCCGCCGCGCTTTCAACCGCCACAGACATGCTTAAGACGAGTATCCGTCCAGTATAAGCGCTGTCAAGGCGGCTAAGATGAAAACCGCGTTATTAATCGGGATGCGGGAGTCGCCTTGCACAGCTCGATCTCGCTCCGTATGATCGCGATGAATAATCGATCTGGAGGATAAAACAGCGTCACCATGGCCTCCCGTCATATCCTCCTGCACAGCCCTGATTCCATCACCGTAGCCATGATCCCCCATCGCGCGCTTGCATTTTCCGGCTTGAGCCGCGAAAGAAATAGTCACCCGTGAAACGCGAAATCGCAATCAATGCCTCCGCACTCGAAGTGCGCGTGGCGCTTTTAGAAGACAATCAGCTCGCCGAGTTCTTTCTCGAGCGCAACCGGCAAATCGGTATTGCCGGCAATGTCTACAAGGGCCGCGTGACCCGCGTCCTGCCCGGGATGCAGGCGGCGTTCGTCGATATTGGCCTCGAGAAGGCAGGCTTCCTGCACGTATCGGATTTCTACAGCGCCTCCGCATTCGCCGAGGCGATCGGCGAAGAGGATGTGGAAACCGATGCCGGCATGGAAGAGCCGGAGCCTGAAATCATTGAGACACCGTCCGCTGATTTAGAGGGTGAGCTGGCCGAGGTGCAACCGCCCGAGGGCGAGAGCGATCTCGCGCCCCAGCATAACGGCCGCCGTAACAGACGGCGTCGCGGCGGCAGGGCCCGAATCCAACGCAGCAGGCTGCCGATCGAGCAACAGCTCCATCGCGGCCAGGACATCATTGTTCAGATCGCCAAGGAGCCGATGGGCACCAAGGGCGCGCGGCTCACCTCGTCGATCTCATTGCCAGGACGGCATCTGGTGTTCACGCCGACCAGCAACCATATCGGCGTCTCGCGGCGAATCGCGAGCGCCGAGGAACGCAACCGCCTGCGCTCGATCGTCGGCGAGCTGCGCCCGCAGCAGGGCGGCTTTATCGTGCGCACCGCGTGCGAGGGCGTGAGCCGCCGCGACATCCAGCGCGACATAGCGTACCTGACCAAGATGTGGTCGCAGATCCAGCGCAAGTTCGAGGGCAGCCCGGGCGGCTCGATCCTGTTCAGCGACCTCGATGTCGCGCTGCGCACGGTGCGCGATCTCTTTTCCAGCGAGGTCGAGCGGCTATGGTGCGACGACCCGACCACTTACTCGCGCGTCGTCCAATTCGTGCAGAACTACATGCCGCGGCTGCGCTCGCGGGTGTCGCTGCACGACGGCCCTGAGCCGCTTTTCGATCGCTTCAGTATCGAACCGCAAATCGAGCGCGCGCTGGAGCGCAAGGTATGGCTCAAGTCGGGTGGCTACCTGGTCTTCGATCAGGCCGAGGCTCTGACCGCGATCGACGTCAACACCGGGCGCTTCGTCGGCAAGAAGAGCCAGGATGAAACCGTCGTCAAGACCAACCTCGAAGCCGTCGACGAAGTCGTGAAGCAGCTCCGGTTGCGCAACATCGGCGGGATTATCATCGTCGATTTCATCGACATGTCGCGCGAGGGCGATCGCAAGAAAGTCAGCGACGCGCTCGGCCAGGCCCTCAAGCGCGACAAGGCGCGCACCTCGGCGCTCAAGATTTCAGAGCTTGGGCTGGTGCAGATGACGCGCAAGCGCACGCGCGAGAGCCTCGAGGCACTGCTCACCGATCAGTGCCCGCGATGCGAAGGGCGGCGTGTCGTGAAATCCACGGCGACGCTGGCGGCCGACGTGATTCGCGGCATCCAGCGCGAAGCGGCGCGGCGCACGGCGACCGACATGCTGGTCGTCAAGCTCAATCCGGAAGTCGCGCGCTACCTTTACGATCACGGCGCCAAGGATCTCGAGACTCTCGAAGAGCGGCTCAAGACCAAGATCGTGTTGCGCTCCAGCGATTCGATCGCGCCCGGGGCGTTCGAGCTCGCGCAGGCGCCCGCGGCGGCATAATTACTCCGCGACCGCGGTCGCGGCCGCGATCTGTGCAGCCTCGCGCACCTGTCCGAAATGAATCTTGCTCAGATCGAATGATTCGAGTTCCTTGTTGAGGCTGGTGAGCGCCGCCTTGCACGTGGGCAGATTCTTGCGCGCGCGCGTCAGCGGATTCGATCGTGCGATGATGTAGTTCTTCAAATACGGATGCATCATGCCGCGCTTCTTGCCCGCGGCGACGAGCTCCGTCACGAGTTCGTCGGCGCGTTCGACGAGCGCGGCGCGCTCCTCGCGTTCCTCGTAAGCATCCTTGATCGGCTTGGTCACGAAGTTATCGACGCGGCTCAGCAGCGGCGCGAACACTCCGCCCGCGAAGCGCTTGTGGCGCTCATAAAGAAGGCCGAGCGTGATGAAATGCGCGCGCTCGAACTCGAAGGCGAAATCCTTCTCCGCCGACTTCGGCTGCTGCTCGATTCGCGCGCGATACATCCTGATGACTTCGAGTGCCTTGTCGCGCAGGTTGTGCGCCTTCTCAGTGTTGAGCGCCAGAATCTGGTAGGCAACCTCGGGCTCGGGAATCACGATCGCCGGAATCATTTTCGCCCCGGCCTTCACCGCCGCGGCCCGCCGATGGTTCCCGTTGGGGGTCCAGTACTTGCCCTCCGCGCGTATCGCAACGATCGGCTCGGTGAAGCGGTCGAGCTTCTTCATCACCTCGACCATGCGCTTAAGATGCGCCGGCGAAAGATCGCGCTGATAGGGCGTAGGCTCAACCAACGAAATCGGCAGCAAGGCAAATACGTGCCAATGATCGCCAACCGGCTCCCGATACGCCGCCAGCGCCGCCCCACCATCTGCCGCGATCGCATCGGCCAATTCGACAACCGCGGAAGAGGGCTTCGCCGCAGAAGGGAAAATAGCAAGTTCAGCCATGAACAAAGTACTACTAAACAGCGGCTCGCATCGCCAACTCGACTGCGAATTGATGTATCAGGCGATACCCTACCAAAGCGGTGTCATTGACATTGCATATGCCAAACGGTTAAGAGACCCTTCGATGGGTAACAAAATATAATTGTAAGGTAGAGACGAGCATTCAAAGGGGGAACCTGAATGCCATCGAATCCGTTACTTACCATTCCCAGGGAGATAGCATTTCCCGACGCGCTGAAGCAGCGCGAGATTGAGATCTGGAGAAAGGGACAATGTCGACGTCCGTTCGACCGTAGCGAACCGACGGTGGGCATCGGCCTGTCCGGCGGTGGAATCAGGAGCGCGACATTTTGTCTGGGTGTTTTTCAGGCATTCTCCCGTCGCCAAGGGTTACTCGGCAGGCTCGACTACATTTCCAGCGTATCGGGCGGGGGATTCTTTGCTGCGTTTTACGGCCGTCTCTTTACCAGGAAGGAGATAAAAAATCTCATTGATGTGGAGAAGGTTCTTTCTCCAGATCAGGCAAGACAAC
This sequence comes from Candidatus Binataceae bacterium, assembly GCA_035508495.1. Taxonomy (NCBI): domain Bacteria; phylum Candidatus Binatota; class Binatia (SeqCode); order Binatales (SeqCode); family Binataceae (SeqCode); species Binataceae bacterium (SeqCode). The sequence continues at coordinate 23,143 of DATJMX010000068.1, read as the reverse complement.
TCGATTTTCCTCCTTACTATGACGATCAGACCAGAACCTGGACGCGCGACTGGCGAAGTGGGGTATTCAAGTGGCTGCGCGAGAACGGCCGCTACCTTGCCCCCAACGGCGACGGCGATCTGCTGACTGGTATAACGGTATTCCTTCGCAACTGGGCAACCGTTCAGTTGCTCATCTCGGCTGCTTTTCTGGCACTGTTTCTTTTTGCCGAGGCGCTGACGGTGTACTTGCCCAGCCCACCCCTTCAAAAGCAAAGTGCGCTGTGGTGGAGCCCCTACTTTTATGTCGCCGTGTTCCTCGCGCTCTTTCTGGTGGTGCCACTCGGATGGGCGTACTGGACATTTACTGGTGCTGGACCTGGAATGGAGGGGGGCGGCAAGCCGCGGCTCCTGGCGCGGTTCGCATTCAGCTTCGGAGGGTTTGGCACTCTTGCGTCGCTGGCGATCTTCCTGCTCTTCGTCGGAACAATCGTAAACCACTATTCATCGGATGGCTCAGGTCTCGGCCCCGATCAGTTGTGGATGAATGGAATTCGCATTGTTGGAATAGCATTTATCGCCTGGCAAGCCGCTTTACTAAAAGCGGCCTGGCCTCCCCGGCAGCCGGTTCCGATCGTCCAGAAATCCAGGAATAAAGTCCTGGAATTCCTCGCGGCGACCTTGCGGCCCATCGCGGCGATCTTGCGGCCCAACGTCGTATTGCGTCTTTTTGTAATCCTTGGAACGGTCGTTGCGCTCGCTTACTCTTTAAACAAGGACATCATCACGGTAAGCGATTGGATCTACCTGCTAATCGAATTAATTGGACTGTTTGCCTTTGTCGCGATCCTGGAACTGATATCGCCTCAGGTTGAACCTTACGTGCTGATCAACGAAAGCGAATCAGCGCGTGGATATCTCACGATGTGGCTTAGAGCGGCATTCATCTTAACGATTACGCTGGCCGCCTTCTCAGTGCTCGACACGGTTGGCGAAACTCTCTATGCCTTGCAATTCTCGCACAGCTTTCATCTCTGGCGTTGGATCGCAGTTCCCGCCGGCGCTATCGTCAGTTTGGTTCCCTACGCTCAATCGATAGCAACTTACCTGCTGCCCAAGAAAAACAAGAGACTCTCACTTCCGCTCTCGGTGATCGCGTTAGCAGGTGCCTTGATCATTGTTCTCCCCTATCTAACTTCGCTCGACTTGTTCGCGCATGCGATCGCCTATGACTTTGGTATACCTCGGGACGCTCCCCAAAACCTCACTCATTCCCAGTCGTGCAAGGGTTGCGCGCAGCACGCATTCCGCCACGACTGCTCGGTTGGCAATCAAAAGTGCGCACGGTTATCCGCCAAGCTCCTGCATCTGCGGCAAACTGTTAGTGAGTTGATCAAGTCGGCGCCCGCGGTGAGCGCTACTACCACCTCAGGTGAAGCTGAGGCACCGCCGCCCGCCAGACTCACCTGCCGTCGCGTAACGCCGCTCGCGTTCTTCCTGGTACTCACGCTTCTTTTCACCTTGCTCACGGGCTCTTATTTTTCGGGAGGAGTTGCCTGGGTTTTCGTGAACAGAACGGCCCTGCACGCGCTCTATGCGGCGCGGCTGATTCGGGCCTATCTGGGCGCATCAAATAAGGCCAGGTTCCAACCGGTCAACGCGGGCACATCGAACCCTAACCAGGCTGGCTCCCAAACGCAGTCCAACAAGAGCGGGAACGTGCAGACACCTCCCGGCGTTACACGTCCGGTAGATGGCGACGATATACCGCAGGAAGAATACTTCTATGTTCCGGCAAAGGAACCGACGGCGAGCGCGCCAGATGATTTCTGGATTAAAGCTCCGCCCCTCCATCTCGTCAATGTAACAATTAATGAAACTATCGAAGGCCGCAGCCAGACCGAAGAGCGCGATCGAAAAGGACTGGGTCTGGCAGTCGGACCTGCGGGATTCAGTGCCGGCGTGCAGCATCATGCCATTTTCAAAGCAGATACCAGAATAGATTCGAAGGGAGTGTTCAGTCCTATAGAGGTTAAACCGCCGCCAGGAACGGGATATCGAGTGTTCGATAATGATGAAGAGGACCATGGCAGGTTTCAGGGACAACGTTTATCGCTTGGAAACTGGACCGCGATCTCCGGAGCTGCGGTGTCGACCGGCCTGGGTAATCTTACCAGCCTGGGCACGAGCATGCTGACCGCGTTTTTTAACGTACGGCTGGGTTATTGGTGGGACTCAGGCACTCCTTCGAAAGCTCCGAGAGGACTTAGCGGCCTTCTCGGAAAATTGTTTGCCGGACTCCTGCCAGTCCAGGCGTCGCTATTGGATGAGTTCATGGGCCGCTTTCGTGGCACGATTCGTCGTTACTGGTATCTCAGCGATGGTGGACATTTCGAAAACATGGGAGGCTACGAATTAATTCGGCGGCGACTGCCGTTGATAATACTTATCGACGCCGGGGCCGATCCTGACTATGAATTCCAGGATCTTAGCAATCTGATTCGCAAAGCCAGGCTTGATTTCAACGCCGAAATCATCTTTCTGGACCCTAATGCCGGTCTATGGCCGGTGCGAGAGATGGCGGCGAAGTATTTTGCACCGCTGAGCAATTTTCTTACAGGATTCGGAACGCTCGAAGAACTGCGCCGCGGAACTCCTGCGGCCGGATCGCTCACCTTTGAAGATAACCCCGAGTTATCATTAAAGCATGGCGCAATCGCGCGCATAAAATATCTCGATGAGCCGGAGGAGAACGAACACTACCTCATCCTGATCAAGCCGACCCTTATAGGTGAGGAACCGGAGGATTTACTCAACTATCACACCGCTCATCCCTCTTTTCCGCAGGAGACGACAGCTGAACAGTTCTTTGACGAAGCGCAATGGGAGAGCTACCGGCGGCTGGGCCAGCATATAGCGGACAGGCTTTTTCAACTCTGAGCGGTAGAAGGCAGAGCCTAATTCGTGACGCGTGTCGCGGTGATGTGGAATGAGATTGAGGCTTCGTCGCCGGCGCTGAAGAAGAAGATGGTTGGCGGTTTTATGCCCCAGTCTGTGTATTTGAAGGTGACTTCGCCTTCGGCGACCAACTTCGATGCATCGCTCGTGATTTCGACGCTGACTGGAAAGCTCAGTGGCAGTGACCGTCCGTGGAGGGTCAGGTCGCCGTTGACGGTTGCCGAGCCGTCGGTATCCGAACTCCTGGTGGTGTTGGACAGCCCCGTACTTTCGAAGCGAATCGTGGGATACTTATCCGCGTCGAGCGTATCCGAGACGGCGTGGTCGCGTTCCTCCTTGTTGCTGTGATAGCTGCTCGCGTCGAGGATCAAGCTCACTGTTCCGTTTGCCGGGTTGTCGGAATCGAAAGCAACCTCGCCATCGATAATTTTGAATACTCCTTCGGCGTAGCCGCCGAACCCGCTGGCCGGCTCCTTGACTGACACGCTTACCGCACTCGCCTTCGGATCCATGCGATAGTGATACATCATCGCGAGCGCGGCGCCTGGCGAGGTTGCTGCCAGAGTGGCGATCAACAAAATCAGTAGGCGGCGGACCTGGATTCGATGCAGCATCAAGTTTTCCTTAGGCCGTCAGTCTGTCAGGAGAAGCGGCGGTTGGACAGGGCCACGCCCGCGGCGAGGTACACGAGGCCGAATGCGATCACGACGAGCGATGGCAGCACGGCCGTTTCCGCCGGCAGCCGCCGGATGATCAGATCGTTGAAGGCCTGCATCGTCCACGTCGTCGGCAGCCCGACCGCCATCACGCGCATCCAGTGAGGCTCGAAATCGATCGGCCACCAGCATCCGCCGACCGCCGCCATCGTCATGATCACGATCGCGCCGACCGGCAGCACGGCGTCGCGCGTGCCGCCGATCCCGGCAACGACCAGGCCAAACCCCGCACCTGCGAACGCAATCGCCGCGGCCGGCAGCATCAGCGCGAGCGGCGCGCTGCCAAGCGATACGTCAAACAGCGCCCATCCCGCGGCAAACAGGATCACCATCTGGATAAATCCCACGACGAAGCGCGCGAGCAACTTGCCGGCGAGCGTCGCGGAGAATGGCGCCGCGACCGAGCGCAGGCGTTCGAGCGTGCCCCAGTCGCGCTCGTCGAGCAGCGCGAGCGACACGCCCATCAGCATCCCGATCAGCAAGAACGTGACGGCGAATCCCGGCACTTGCAGGTCGAAGGCGTTGAAGCCGCCACCCGCGTCCACCTCGCGTCCCTGTCGATCTATCTCCACAAAGCCGAGCGTGCCGGGAACCGTCGCATCGAGCGCTGCGACATGCGGAATCTCCGGGATTTGAATCTGCGGCAGCTTGGGCGTCGGCGGTAATTCGATCGGCGGCGCCGGAATCGCGATCGCACGCTCGAATTGCGCGCGATAGCTCTTCAAATCGATCGAAGGCGGATTGAACGACGCGAGATCGGGCGGAGGTTCGGGAAACGTCGGCGGCGGCGGGATATCGCTGGCATGCTTACCCGCCAGCGATTGCAGCTTGGCAAGCCAATCGCGGAACTGCGCCTCGGCGGTCTGGAGCTGCGCAAAGTATTTCTTGAGCTCGGCGATTTTAGTTTCGTCGGCGGCCGTGGCCGCATCGACTTGCGACTTGAGCCGATTCATCGCGGAGTTGATCGATGCACTGACCATCGCGCGCGCGTCGGCGATCGAGTCGTCAACTTCTTTTTTGAGATGAGCCGCGATTCGCTCGCGCTCCTTGTCGCTCAGCGCGGAAAACCTGGCGGACTCCGCGCGAGCGTTCTCCGCGGCCGCCCGCGCCTGCTGCAACTGATCGCGCAGATTGCCCGCCGCGCTCGCGAGCTGGCCGCGCGCGTCGCCGGACGCAGTCGAGCTTATCCCGCGGCAGAGCTGCGCTAGCATCAGCTCGATCTTCGCGCTCTGGATGTAGCGGACCGGATCGCTGTAAACGAGCAGTTTGGGATTCTTGCCCTGCGCGAGTGCGTCGGTGGTATCCGGCGGGATGATGATCGCGAGCACGGCCGCGCGGCGCATCCGCACCAGCGCTTCGGCCTCGTCGCGATTTGCGGCGCCGATCAGCTCGAGCGACGAGGCTTGCGTGAGGGCCTTGACGATCGCGCTGCCGACCGTGCCGCGATCTTCGTCGACAACGGTAATCGGATATTTCGTCGATTCCGACGCTCTGCCGCCATAGACATTTGCGAGCGAGAACCCCGCGGCGGCTATAACCGCGATTGGCGCGACGAGCATCATGAAGAGCCCGACCCGATCGCGTCCGATCAGGCGGAACTCTTTACCGAGGGTGAGAATAATCGCGCGTATCATCGATCGCCGCTCGTAAGTTGTTTGACCTCGCCCAACAAGCGGGCGAGGCTATCGGATCGTGCACGCTGCTCTTTACGGTGCATCGCGGAGGGCGTGGCCGGTCAGTTTGAGGAACGCGTCCTGGAGATTCGGGCGATGAACGTGGACTTCGAGGACCTCGCCGCCGGCGCGCTCAGCGCGGCGCATCACTTCGGGCACCCGGTCGAGATCGTCGAGTTCGAGCGACGCGCCAAATCGCGCACCGTCATCGAAGTTGACCGCCCTGCCGATGCCGTTTGCCCATCCGGGTTCGAGCGCCTCGCGCGTGCGCACATCGACACGCGGCGAGCTGCCTGCCTGCGCGATCAATTCCGCGGCGGTGCCATCGGCGACGGTACGCCCGTGATCGATCAGGATCACGCGCGTGCAGATACGCTCGACTTCTTCCATGTAGTGAGTGCTGTAGAGAATCGCGGCGCCGTGCGCCGCCGCATCGACGACGACGTCGAAGATCCGTCCGCGTGACTGCGGGTCAACTCCAACGGTCGGCTCGTCGAGCAGCAACACCTCGGGCGAGTGAATCATGCCGCAGGCGAGATTGAGGCGGCGCTTCATCCCGCCGGAAAATCCCTCGACCGCATCGGCGGCACGATCGGCAAGCCCTACGGCTTCGAGCAGGTTTCTGGTTCGCGTGGACGATTGCGCCGCGGCCAGGCCCTGGATCTTACCGAAGAATGCGAGGTTCTCCGCTGCCGTGAGCGCGGGATAGAGCGCGATCGATTGCGGCACGAGACCAAGCTGGCGCCGCGCCGCGAGCGGATTGCGGTCGAGATCGAGGCCCGCGATCGATACGCTGCCAGTGTCGGGTTTCAGGACCCCCGACAGCATCGAGAGCGTGGTCGTTTTGCCGGCGCCGTTGGGTCCGAGCAGACCGACAAGCTCATGCGCACGCACCGTGATCGATACGCCATCGACCGCGACGCGCGTGCCGAAAGCCTTGCGCAAGCCTTCGGCTCTGATGGAAGTCTTCTCGAAAGTGGGAGCCTTCATCGATGCGGTCCGCGGCCTTCAGCGGTAGCTAACAAGTTCGAGCAGGTTTCCGTCCGGGTCAAGAAAATAAAGACAGTCGTGATCGCCCCAGTCGATCTTGTTGGCCACTTCGACGCCCGCGGCCGAAAGGGACTCGCGCGCGTGCACGAAATGATCGCGGCCGATGCGGAACGCGTGATGACCCTTGCCGAGAGGGTGCGCGATGCGATCGAGTCGCTCCGTCGCGCTGAGCGGCGCGCGATGCACTTCGAAAAGCGCGAGGTTCTGCCCATCGCAATCGAGCAGGATCTGATCGCCGAACCGCGTCACGACTTTCAGACCGAGCGTCTCAGTGTAAAAACGCTCGGCGCGCGCGAGGTCTGCGACTTCGATTCCGAAATGATCGAGCCGCTCGAGCTGCAAGACAGGCATGCGCCCAGCCTATCAACGACACTCGCGGCTTAGGAAGATGCAACTGCGCGCTGCGCGATGTCCGGGCGGCGCGTGCCGATGATGCGCTCCTTCTCGCGCTGGATGAACGACGGATTGAAGGTGACGATCATGACCGGCAGGATCGTCATCGCACCGAGCATCGACACGAACATCCAGACCGCGAGCAGAAGGCCCATCTCGGCGTCGAAGCGGATATCCGACCAGTACCAGAACAGCACCGAGGCCACGAGCGTGAGCGCCGTGAACGCCACCGCTTTGCCCGACGTGATGAGCGCGTTGTAGGTCGCCTCGCGCAGCTCCTTGCCGAGCGCGAGCTCCTCGATGATGCGGCTCACGATGTAAATCGAGTAATCGATACCGAATCCGACGCCGACTGTAACGACCGGCAGCGTGTTGATGTTGATGCCGATGTCGTGGGCGCCCATGTAGGCGTTGATCGCGGCGTTGGCGAGCGCCAGCGGGAACAGCAGGTACAGCCCCGCCATGAACGAGCGATACGTGACGAGCACGATTATGAAGATGGTCGCGAAGGCCAGGACGTTGAGGCGCAGATCGTTGTCGATGATCTCCTGGTTCGCGGCGGCCAGCTCACCGATAATTCCCGCCGCCAGTTTGAACTGCACGCCTTCGACATGATGCGCCGGCTCAGCGAAAAAACGCTCGGTGCGCGCGACGATCCGCTGGATGTTCTCGCCCTGGCGATCCTTGCAAAGGACGGTGACCTGGGTCGCGTCGCGGCGCGGTGTGATGATGTACGCGGTTGAGAGCGGCGACGAGCCCGCCAGCAGTCCGCCGAGGAGCTGCCCGGTGCCGCGAACCGTGGTCGGCAGCACGTTCCATTTTGGCTGGAACTCCTGCACGGCGGATCCGCCATTCGAGAGAAGATCGGCGACAGAGAACGTCCCGCCGACCGAAGGATCGAGCTCGATATAGCGTTGATACTCATCCATCACGTGGTAGAGATGCGGATCGGTCAGCGCGGCAGGATTGACCAGCTCGGCGACAACGACGAACTGCTCGACAGCGCCGAACTGATCCTGAATTGCCGCCATCGCGCGGTTGTACGGCGAATTGGGCCACAGGATCGGTTCCTGCGACGAAGGATCGCCGACCTTGAGGCCGGTCCAGAAAAACGCGCACAGCAGCACGACGCCGATTGTCCCGAGCGCCGTGATGGCGCGCCCGGTCGGCTTGAGCATCCCGCCCGCGATCGACTGCAACAGGCGTTTGAACGCGCCATGCTCGCGCTTTTCGATGACTTCGAGGTGCGGGGGATCGAGGTAGTAGTAAACGATCGGATTAAGCAGCAGCTCGCTGACGATAATCGCCGCGATCCAGAAGCTGGCCGTGATCGCCAGCTTCTGCAGGAACAGCACCGGCACCAGCAGAATCACGAGCACGCCGAACGCGTCGGTCAGGATGCCCGACAGCGAGGGCACGAACAGCTCGGAGAAGGCGGATAAAATCGCCTGCTCCTTGTTGCGCAGCCGGAAGTACTCCTCGTAGTACCGATCGTGCATCTGCACCGAATGGCTGACCGCGCGCGCCGTGATCAAAAACGGAATAACGAGCACCAGCGGGTCGAGGCCGAAGCCGATCAGATTGATAAAGCCGAGGCCCCAGATGGCGCAGATCACGCCCGAGATCGTCGGTCGCAGCGCGCCGCGCCAGTCGCGAAAATACAGGTAGAGCAGGATCCAGACGGCGAGCACGGTGGCGAGGAAAATTTTGAAGACCTGCGGCGTGTAGTGATAAACCCAGCCGTAAAGGATCGGCGAGCCGCCGACGTAGATTTGGATGTCATCGGATTTGTTTGGATCGACGACGATGCTGCGCGTCTCGTCGAAAATCCTGCGATAGTCCAGCCGCGATTCGAGGAAGCTGCCGTCGATTCGCGCCGCCTTGTCATCGAGCGAGACGAAGCGTCCGTAAACCACGCCGGGATTCTTGTGGACGTTGCTGCGCAGATCCTGGAGTTGCTCGTCGGTCTTCGGCAGTTCATCGGCCGGGATGAGCGGCGTGTTGAGCAGCACGCCGTCGGCCAGCGGACGCAGATAACTCGCAGTTGCCAGAGAACGTATCGAGCCGTGCTGGATCCCATAGACCAGATCCATGTCGCGCGTCATCTTGACGATCTTCTTGATGATATCGGCCTTGTAGATCGAGCCTTCCTTGGCCTCGACCAGGATCGTCACGTTGTTGACGCTGCCGAAGAACTGCTGGTACTTGTGCGCGGTTTGAATAAACGGATGGTCCTGCGGCAAAAGATCGCCGAAGCTCGTGACCAGCCGCGTCTGGGCCGCGAAGTAGCCGAAGAATGCGGTCATCGCGCCGACGATCCCGAGCACCAGGAAGCGGCGCCGCAGGATCCATTCGCCAAATCGATACCAGACCATCGCGTTCTTATCGTTCTCCCTAAAAGGCGCGCTGCCTAGCCCTGGCAGAAACGCCAGGTCTTGCCGCCGTCCTCGGTATACAGAATGACGCCGTAGCCGACGACCCAGCCGTGCATCGCGTCGAAGAATCGCACCTGGCTGAGCGGCACGGGGATATTGGGAAAGGAAGTGTCATGCGCCCATGCGTTGTCGGGCTGCTCTTTGAGCACCGTGCCGGTCAGGCCCGTCGCCATCCCCTGGTTTCCGCCATAGAGATTGACCGCGAACAAAGGATCACGCGCGGGAAATATCAGCGCGCCAGGCACTGCGGTGTCGGGCTTGCCGTCGTTGGTCTCCTGCGGAGCGAAGCGCCACGTGCTGCCGCCGTCGTCAGTCTGGATAACCCATCCTTCGAGGCCGCAGGCGGCGCCATGCTTTTGATCGCGGAACGACACGCTAAAGAACGTCGGCAGGCTGAACTCGCGCAGCCGCGGATCCTCCCCGACGGCGGCCGCGCGTTGCCACTGATTGATGAGCGAGGATTGTTCCTCCTGCCAGGTCTGTCCGCCGTTGCTCGTGCCCCAGATACGTCCGAGCTCGCCGACGATCCACGCGTGCATCGGATCGATCATCTTGACGCCGTAAAGCTTCGGCTCTTCGTACTGAACGGCGGAGTCCTGCATCTCGGGCGGGAAAATCCGCTGCAATTGCCGCTTGAAGAACGTCTCACCGCCGTCTGTGGTACTCAGCACGACCGAGCGATCGCCGACGATCATTCCGTGATTGGTGTCGGCGAACGAGAGACTGAACAAATACTGTTTGGTGCGCGAATTGACGCGCTCCCAGCTCTTGCCGCCATCGCGCGTGCGCATGATCAGGCCGTCCTGGCCTGACAAATACCCGTTCTGATCATCAGTCATCTGGATCGCGAAGAGGCCGACGTCGGTGCCGCTTTTGAGCCGCGTGAAGGTCTTGCCCGCATCCTCGGTAAGGAGAACCTTGCCGCGATCGCCGACGATATAGGCGCGCGTCGGGCTCGTCGGCCATACGTCAAAGAACTTGTCAGTGGGGCGGATATTGCGCTCGACGAGCGGCGGCATCGCGACTTCGCGATGGCATCCGCCGAGCGCAAGCGCGACAAGCACGAACGCCGCTGTGATCCAGCGGCCAAGAGCGATGTTCCTCACCATTTAGCCGATTCCGACCGGAAAATTTGCTCTATACTCAAGGAAAGCCGCGAGCTTATCAAGCCGGTTATTTCAAGCGGTCAACCGCTCTTCTCGCATCTGGTGACGCGCGTCAAGAACTGACTTGGGCTGACGCTGCGCGCGAACCGGTCGCGCTCTCGTCGATCGCAACGCACCAGGCTATCAAGCGCCGATCGACCGCCCTCCGCAGTTGTTCAGCTAGCCGAGGTCGGCCAGCAGTAGCCCCGTGAGATATTCGCCCTCGGCGTGGCCGAGAAGCACGGGGTGGTCGCGGCCGGGGCCGAGATGCGCGAGCATCCTGAGCGGACGGGATGATTTCGAGGCGGCGATTCGGGCGGCACGGATGAAATCGTCGCCGCGGAAATGGGCCGAACAACTGAAAGTCAGCAGGCGTCCGCCGGGGGCGAGCACGCGCATCGCAAGCGCGTTGAGCTCGACGTAAAGGCGGCCCGCGCGCTCGGCGTCGGCGCGGCTGCGAGCGAGCGGCGGTGGATCGAGCACGATCAGATCGAAGCGCCGATCCGTTGCGGCCATGAACCTGGCGGCTTCGTCGTGAACGAATTCGACGTGCGACGTATCGAAGGAATTGAGCTCGAAGTTGCGCTGCGCCCATTCGAGCGCACGCGCTGACGTATCGACCGCGACCGCGCCCGTCGCGCCGCCCTTTAACGCTGCCAGCGCGAAGCCTCCGCCGTAACAGCACGCGTCGAGGACGGTCGCTCCGGCGGCGAGACTTCCAGCTAGGTTGCGGTTCTCGCGTTGATCGAGAAAGTAACCGGTCTTCTGGCCGTGCTCGAAATCGACGAAGATCCTGATGCCGTTTTCCGACACGACAATGCCGCCGACCGAATCGCCCGCGAGCAGCGCGGCGCGATCGGCGAGGCCTTCCTGCTTGCGCACGGCGCCGATGCTGCGCTCGATGATCGCGCGCGGCGCGATCACGCGGCTCAGCTCGCGGACGAGCAGCTCGCGCATGCGATCGGCGCCCGCGGTGAGGAGCTGCACGACGAGCGTGTCGCCGTAACGATCGACGACGATGCCCGACAGACCGTCGCCGTCGCCGTTTATGAGGCGATAACAATCAGTGTCGTTCGCGACAACTCGATGCCGCAGCGCGAGCGCAGCGTCGATTCGCCGTGCAACTAGCGCGTCGAGCTCCGGTGCCTCGCCCCACGCGAGCATCCGCACCGCGATCGTCGTTGTCAGATTGAGATAGCCGAGGCCGAGCAAATCGCCGCCAGAGTTGACGATGCTCGCGATCGTCCCCGGCGCTGCATCAGCCGGTTCAACGCGGGCGATGGCTTGCGAGAAGATCCACGGATTGCCGCCGCGCACGGGACCGTCGCGGCCGGTGCGAAGAAAGACGCGCGCGCGGCCGGATGCGTTCACCCCCGCGGCCATTCGTTTTCGCCGGGCCGGATAAAGTCGCCGCTGCGGCCGCCGCTCTTGCGCACCAGCCGGATCGCGTCGATCTGCATCGCGCGGTCCATGGCTTTCGCCATATCGTAGATCGTGAGTGCCGCCGCGCCGACCGCGACCAGCGCTTCCATCTCGACGCCGGTCTTCGACTCGGTCACGGCGCGCGCCTCGATTTCGAGTGTCGAGCGTTTGCGATCGGGCATGAACTCTACTTCGACCGCCTCGAGCGGAATCTGATGACAGAGCGGGATGGTCTCGTGCGTGCGCTTGGCCGCCATGATCCCGGCGATGCGCGCGGCGGCGAGCGCCTCGCCCTTTTTCAGCTTGCCGCCGATAATCGCGTCGAGCGTCGCCGGCGCCATCGTAACCCGGCCGCGCGCGATCGCCTCGCGCCGCGTGATCGGCTTCTCGCCCACATCGACCATCCGCACCCGGCCGCGCTCGTCGAGATGCGTCAGGCGTGCGGCGCCGCGAGTGGTTATTTTTTTGATGCCGGCCATGCGGGAATCAGCCTATGTTGACCCGGTGCGGCAATACAATAAAACTTAATCGACTTCCGAATTCATTCCATCGCGTGACACAAAGCTTCGAGGACCGTACATGGCAGACGACATCAACAAGGTTGTGATTCTGGGTTCGGGACCGGCCGGGCTGACGGCGGCGCTTTATACCGCGCGCGCGAACCTTTCGCCGATCGTGATCGAGGGCGAGGAGCCGGGCGGCCAGCTTACGATCACAACCGAAGTCGAGAATTATCCGGGCTTCGAAAAAGGCGTGCAGGGCCCCGAGATGATGGAAATCTTCCGCCGCCAGGTGGAGCGCTTCGGGACCAAGTTCATCACCGGCCACGTGAGCGCCGTGCGCTTCGGCAGCAAGCCGCTCGAGCTCGACGTCGAGGGCAAGGTCGTCAAATCTCATTCCGTGATTATCGCGACCGGTGCGACCGCTAAGCTGCTCGGCATCGAATCCGAAAAGCGCCTGATGGGTTACGGCGTGAGCGCCTGCGCGACCTGCGACGGGGCGTTCTTCAAGAACAAGGAAGCGCTGGTCGTTGGCGGCGGCGACACCGCGATGGAAGAGGCGACGTTCCTGACGCGCTTCTGCTCGAAGGTGGCGATCGTGCATCGGCGCGACTCGCTGCGCGCCTCGAAGATCATGCAGGATCGCGCGCGCAAGAATCCGAAGATCGGCTTCATCTGGGATTCGACGATCGACGAAATCTTCGGCGATCCCAAGGACGGCGTGAGCGGCGCGCGCCTGAGGAACGTCAAGACGAATCAGACGACCGATGTCAAAACCGACGCGGTTTTTATGGCAATCGGGCACAAGCCCAACACCGACATCTTCAAGGGCGTTCTCGACATGGACGAGCTTGGCTATCTCAAGGTTAAGCCGGGTTCGACGTACACCAATGCCGTCGGTGTTTTCGCAGCGGGTGACGTCGCGGATAAAGTTTATCGGCAGGCGGTGACCGCGGCGGGCACCGGATGCATGGCGGCGATCGACGCCGAGCGCTGGCTCGAGGCAAATCTTGCCGAGTAGCAGCTATTTCGTCGCGCCGAACTGCGCGCGGCCGTACATCTCGGCGGCAGTGTCGAAATCGATACTGGCATGCTGCGCGCCGACATTGACGTTGCGGAACGCTGCCTGAATCGCACTCGATTCATAGATAGAATGCGCGCCCGATCCCGAGTAGAGACGCGTCGCGGCGCGGCGGCATAGCTCAGCCGAGTACGAGGCCTGCCACCTGATACGCGCGCGATCGGCGAACGACATCCGCTCGCCTGACGCCATGAAACTGTCGAACACGTCGTACGAATCGCGCTGGATGAGCTCCGCCGCATGGATCTCAGCGGCGGCCTCGGCGAGCCGGATCTGCGTGGGCGCCTGCTCGGCCTTGCGTGCGCCGGTCTGAATCACGGTGCGCTGGCTGGTGCGCTCGATGAACTTCGCGAGCGCGTACTTTGCCGAGCCCAGCACCGCAGTCGCAACTGACATTGAGAGCATCGCCTCAGCGGAGAGCTTGTAGAGATTCGTCGCATGGTTCGCCGAATGCGGACTCATGCCGGCGAACATCGTGCGCGTGTCGATCGTGCGACGGGCGGGAACGAACACGCCGTTGGCGACGAGGTCCTTGCTGCCTGAGCCGCGCAGTCCGAGCACGTGCCAGGTGTCATCGACGTCGATGTCCGCGCGCGGCATCACGATATGCACCTTGGGACCGCGCGTCGCGGGGTCGCCGCATCCGAGCATCACCCACTCGGCGTGATCGATTCCGCTGCCGAATTGCCATCGCCCGTCGATTCGATAGCCGCCGTCAACGTCGGTCGCCGTGCCCTGCCATGAGAGCGTCCCCGCGAGAAGACCCTCGTGCCCGCCGCCGAAGACGTCTTCCTGCGCGGCTTCAGGAAAAGAACCCATGCACCAGTGATGCGCCCCCATCACCATCAGCACCCATCCGCTCGACGGGCAGGCCTCGGAGAGGCCGGTGACGGCGGCCGCGAGTGTGCGCAAATTGAGCTCGTATCCGCCGACGCGGGCCGGCACGGGAATCTTGAACATCCCGGCGTCGATCATGGCGCGCATGCTCTCGGGCGCGAGATGGCGCAGCTCGTCGGAGGCGTTCGCGTTGGCGGCGAGGCCGGGCGAGATCGCCTTGATGCGCGCAAGGATTTCGTTGTGATCGATCTTCGACAAATTCAGGTCCTCGATCACAAGTCCTAATCGGCAGCATCAATCGCGACAAGAGCGGGCGTTTGCTGCTTTCTAAAATAGCAGGGTGGGCGTCCCTGCCCGCCATTAAGACGGCGCGCTGCGCGCCCTCTATGCTAAAAAAATGCGGCGCGAGCCGTGCAGCCCGCGCATCTCTGGTCCCTCCCTACTCGGGTCAAAGAGGAGGGTCTCAGAAGATCGGCGGAATTCGATTGCGGCGGAGTCGAATCGCTCGCGATCCTGGCTGATTACAATTCGATGAAGACACTGCCGACGAGGGTGGGGTTGTCCTATGCGAAGTGTCATTTCTCCGAACTGATCCGGCGTGTCGAACGCGGAGAATCGATCACGATTCACGCGGCGTGGACTGCCTATTGCGCGTTTAATTTTCGCGCACCGTAATGCCGCTGAGGCCGCGGAAAGCATTCGCCGCCTGCGCGCCGGCAACAAGCGCGGTAAGATCTCGCTTCGTCAGCTCATCGACGAGGGCCGAATGTGAGCGCAGTCAACGGGACTACGGCTTCTGCTTCCACGGTGCGGGATGTTCACCCGTTTCCAGGAAGTGGACGTAGTCGCGCAGGATTTCTGCGTGATCGAAGGCTAGCGGTGAGGGTGGATTGCGGGGGTCGAACAGCGCGGCGGATTTGGCGTCGTCGGCGCCTTGCGGGGTGCCCGATGCGCGCGCGATGTAAACGACTGTGATCGTCTGGCCGCGCGGGTCTCGATCGGGGCGCGAATAGACGCCGAGCAGAGCGCGGATTTCTACTTCGAGCGAAATTTCTTCGCGGGCTTCGCGTACGGCGGCGGCCTCGACGGTCTCGCCGAAATCGACGAATCCTCCAGGAATCGCGTAGCCGTGCGGGAAGTTCTTACGATCGATTAGAATAATCTTGTCGCCGATCTCGGCGATTATGTCAGCGGCGATTGGCGGACACTGTGGTCTCGGCATTTGGCGATCGTAACACTCGCGGCCCGCGGCTGCAGCTTGGCTGCAGGCGCGCATCGGGAGAGTCAATTGCGGAGCGGAAAAGGAAAGCCCTGCGCGCGCTAACCGGTACCGGCCCCTTCGGGGCCTCCGAGATCCCATTCGACTTCGCAGGGCAGGCTTTTCGACTCCGGCGGCCTTCGCTCAAGATGACGAACGGTGGTGCGCGATGGCGCACTCGTTCTTCATGAAGGTGTGGATTGACAAGCTGCGCTCGCGCCCACAAAGTTCCTAGCATCATGCGTGTTGCACGGCTTTATGACTTTGGCGATATCCGGCTTGAGGAATTCGAGCGTCCCCGCGTCGGTCCCGATGACATCCTGATTCGCACCCGCGCCTGCGGTATCTGCACCGGCGATATCATGCCCTGGTACTTGAAGCGCAAGGCGCCGCTGGTGTTCGGGCATGAGCCCGTCGGGATCATCGAGGATGCGGGCGGCGCGGTGCGCGATTTCAAGGCCGGCGACCGCGTTTTCGTGCATCATCATGCACCGTGCTTTCAGTGCGCGGAATGCCGCCGCGGCGAGTATGTGCAATGTGCGACTTGGCGCGCGACGAATATCCGGCCGGGTGGGATGTCGGAATATTTCCTCGTCGGCCGCGAGAATCTGCGCGATACGCATCGCCTGCCCGA
The DNA here is from genome assembly GCA_035508495.1 of Candidatus Binataceae bacterium. Taxonomy (NCBI): domain Bacteria; phylum Candidatus Binatota; class Binatia (SeqCode); order Binatales (SeqCode); family Binataceae (SeqCode); species Binataceae bacterium (SeqCode). The sequence goes on along the minus strand of DATJMX010000068.1, from coordinate 7,063 downwards.
GGCGCTTTCCGACGCCGATGGCGTGTTGATCGAGCCGGCGGCGTGCGTGGTCAAATCGATGAATCGCTCGGCGCTCAAGAAGGGCGAATCGATCCTGATTATCGGCCTCGGCATCATGGGCATGATGCACGTGAAGATCGCGCGCGAGCGCGGTGCGGGACTGATTATCGGCGCGGATCTTTTCGAGAGCCGGGCAAAACGGGCCGAGCAGCTTGGCGCTGATATCGGACTTGCGGTCTCGGGCGACAACCTGGTCGAGAGGGTTCGCGAAGCGACCAACGGTGCGATGGCTGACGTGGTCATAGTCGGTCCGGGGACACCGCGCGCGATCACGTCGGGAATCGCATGCGCCGGCAAGGGCGCCACGGTCGTGCAGTTCACCTCGACGCCGCCCGGCGAAGAGATGACAGTCACGCCCCACGATTTATACTTCAATGAAACGCGCCTCGTGCCCAGCTATTCGTGCGGACCGGACGATACTCGCGAATCACTCTCGCTGATAGAGCGCGGCGTGTTGAGCGCGCGCGAGCTGGTGACGCATCAGTTTCCGCTCACGCAAATCAATGACGCGTTCGCCGCGGCGCAAAAGCCGGATTCCCTGAAAGTCGTAGTGACCTTCGGCGAAAACGCCGCGCGCTGACGGATCCGGCGTGAAATGCAGAGAGGGCGACCGCTTGCGCGATCGCCCTCCCGGTTTCCAAACCTAAGTTAAGTTACGGAGTGGCAGGAGCGGGAGCCGCACCCGAATCCGGAGCCGGCGCTGCCGCACCGCTATCGGCCGCGGCGGCCTTGTGATGGTGACGCATGCGATGATGGGTCGCTCCACCCGCCGTCGTCTTGGATGCGATCGCCTCTGCGCGGTCCGCAGCGGCCTTGGCATCGCTAGCAGCCTGCTCGACGCGGCTGGCAGCGGCCTGAGCCTGGGCGGCAGCCTGCTGAGAGCGCTGGCTGGCGGCTTCGGCGCGCGAAGCGGCCTGGTCGGCGCGATTGGCAGCATTGACGGCCTGCTGTGCTGGGTCAGGCTGCTGTGAGCATCCCGTCAGCAACGAAAGGGCTAACGCAGCTCCGGCGAGCCCTACCAGTTTAGAAGTTTTCCTCATTAACCCTTCCATGTTTCCCTCCTGGAAATTGCGCGGCAGCACCACCGAGGTCTAGTCAGGCTGACGCGGTAAGACCTAAATTTTTCGCACGTTTTGAAAGGTCGCTGCAACAATACCCTATGCCTTGAACTACTGCAATAAACCCATTTCCATTAGCAGGAGCTAATACAGCGCAGCTCTTGTCTCAGTTCAGACTGCCAGCATGGCGCGATGAGCGCTAGTCCCATGCAGAAAAAATTTCTGCCTAGAAATCGTCGCCCATATCGCCCATTCCGCCCATGCCACCCATACCTCCCATGCCGCCCATACCTCCCATTCCACCCATACCGCCCATGCCTCCCATTCCGCCGCCCGGCATCGCGGGCATCGGCGCGGCCTTAACAGGCTTCTCGGCGATCGCGGCTTCGGTGGTCAGCAGCAATGACGATGCGCTGGCGGCGTTCTCGAGCGCGGTGCGCACGACCTTCGCCGGATCGAGCACTCCAGACTTTACCAGATCCTCGTAGGTTTCCGAGCTCGCGTTGAAACCGAAATCGCCCTTGCCTTCGAGCACCTTGGCGAGAACGATTTGTGGCTCCTGTCCGGCGTTCTGTGCGATTTGGCGCAGCGGCTCCGACATCGCATCGGCAACCAACTGCACTCCCGCCTGTCGGTCATGGTTTTTCAACTTGATGGCTTCGACCGCCTTAAGCGCGCGCACCAAGGCGACGCCGCCGCCCGCGACTGTGCCTTCCTCCACGGCAGCGCGCAGAGCATGCACGGCATCGTCAACCCGGGCCTTGCGCTCCTTGAGTTCGACCTCGGTTGCAGCGCCGACGCGAATCACCGCGACGCCGCCGGTCAGCTTCGCGAGGCGCTCCTGGAGCTTCTCGCGATCGTAGTCGGAAGTCGTGTCTTCGATCTGGCGGCGGATCTGCTCGATACGGCCCTGGATTTCCGATTTTTTGCCGGAGCCGCCGATGATGGTCGTGTTGTCCTTGTCGATCACTACCTTCTTGCATTTGCCGAGCGCGGAGAGCTGAACGTTCTCGATCTTGAAGCCGAGTTCTTCGGCGATCATCGTGCCGCCGGTGAGAATCGCGATGTCCTGGAGCATCTCCTTGCGGCGATCGCCGAAGCCCGGAGCTTTTACCGCCGCGATTTTTAGCGAGCCGCGCAGCTTGTTGACGACCAGCGTCGCGAGCGCTTCCGCATCGACATCTTCGGCGATGATCAGCAGGGAGCGGCCGGTCTGCACGACCTGTTCGAGGATCGGCAGGATTTCGCGCAGGTTCGAAAGCTTCTTTTCGTGGAGCAAGATCAGCGGCTCGTCGATCTCAGCGGTGAGCTTGGCGGCGTTGGTCACGAAGTAGGGCGACAGGTAACCGCGATCGAAGGTCATGCCCTCGACCAGGTCGAGAGTGGTATCGAGGCCGCGCGCCTCTTCGACGGTGATGACGCCTTCCTTGCCGACCTTGTCCATCGCGCCTGCGACGATCTTGCCGATCGCCTCGTCGCCGTTAGCCGAGATCGTTGCGACCTGCTCCATGCGCTCCTTGTCTTTGACGGGGCGCGCCATTTCCTTGATCGCTTTGACGGCTTCGATGACGGCGCTGTCGATGCCGCGCTTGAGCTCGATCGGCGCCATCCCGGCCGCGAGCAGCTTGATACCCTCGCGCACCATCGCGCGCGCGAGCACGGTGGCGGTGGTGGTGCCGTCGCCCGCGACATCGGAGGTCTTCTGGGCGGCCTCGCGGATGATCTTGACGCCCATGTTCTCGAAATGATCTTCGAGCTCGATTTCCTTGACCACGGTGATGCCGTCCTTGGTGACGGTCGGAGCACCGAAGCTCTTCTGCAACATGACGTTGCGGCCCTTGGGTCCCAGTGTGACGCGCGCCGCCTCGGCGACCAGGGTCGCGCCCTTGACGATTCCGGCTCGCGCACGTTCGTGCAGCTCAACCTGTTTGGCTGGCATGTGAATCTCTCTCCGTTCTCGAACTTAAGATATTTGATTGCGCACGACCGCCTGCGCGGCCCGCGGACCGCATTGAACTTAAGCACTTGGCGATAGTTTGCAAGAGTTCGCCCTTTAAGCGACCGAGCGCGCGTGCAAGGATGGGCTCGGAGGCGTGGCATGTTTCATCAGCGCAAAATCGGTAAAGCCCCCGGCGGCAAGGTCCGCCTGATGTTGATCGCGGGCGCCGTTGGACTTTCGGTTGGATCGGCAAAACTGGCTGCGGCGCAGCCGTGGCTCGTCGCGGACCTGCATCCCGTGCTCGCGCAGGAAGGCGGCGACGACGAGAAGGAAGTGCCGCCGGCCGAAGTCGAGAAATACATCGCGGTGTACAAGTCGATGCAGAAGGATCGCTCATTGACGGTCGATGCGGCGGCGCAGAAGCAAGGGATGACAATGGCTGAGTTCCGCACTCTCGAAGGCCGGATCGAACGCGACGATGCGCTCCGGGAGCGCGTCAGGAAAGCGCTGCGGCCCGCATCCGCCAGCACTGCGGGGGACGACTCGGAACAGTAAACTCAGGATCCGGAAGAACAAACGGCGCGGAGGGCATCAGCTCTCCGCGCCGTCTTTTGCTCGCAAACTTACTTCGTGACTGAGGTCGAGAACATCGCCTCGAGACGCGACACCGCATCGTTGGCGCGGCGCACTGCGTCTTCTGCACCCGAAGCCGCATCGTCAGCCTGCTTGGCGGCGGCTTCCGCCTGCGACGCAGCCTGCTCGGCCGAGGTGGCCGAAGCTTCGGCCTTGGTGGCGTCGGCGTTGGCGCGATCGGTCGCGGCCTGAATCGTCTTCATATCGGGACCGCATGCGGTCAAGAAGCTGGCCGTTGCCAAAGCTCCGAGGATATACACCAGTTTCGTCTTCATCCGAACTTGCCTCCTAGTTCCAGTCAAACAGCCAGGTTCTGTGTGATCGTAATCAGTTCGACAGACGCCCGCCCTAAGGGGTTAGTCGGGATGATACTGTCAAAACCGATCGGTGGACGCAAGCTGGCATTGGCCCTTGCTCCCCCAACATTCCTTGGCAAGTCTTTCGGGACTCCGATCCGCCTAATGTTCGGCGCTTGCGATTGACAGTTAAAACCGGTGACGGTTATCGTCAACCTGATTAGCCCATTGTTGTTAGCGGGCGTGCCTCGACTTAACCTTCCGAGAGAGGTTTGGAGCGGCGGATGGCTACGATCATCACGAGCGAATGTATCAACTGCGGAGCTTGCGAGCCCGAGTGCCCCAACACTGCTATCTATGCAGGCGGAGTGCCCTGGGAGCTGAACGGCGCAACCAGTCCTGCAGTCGCGCAGGAAATCTTCTATATCGTCCCGTCGAAGTGCACCGAATGCGTCGGCTTCTACGATCACGAAGCGTGCGCGGCGGTATGCCCGGTCGATTGTTGCGTGCCCGATCCCAATAACCTCGAAGCTGAATCGATATTGCTCGCCCGCGCACGCGAGCTGCATCCTGAGCAGGCATTTGCCGATGACGCGCCGTCGCGTTTTCGCAAGGATGGTGAAGTCGCCCCGGCGCCGGCCGCCGACGGCGCATCGACGAACGGTGCCGCGAAGCCTGCCACTCCTGCGGCGGCTGCGCCTGCTGCGCCGAAGCCGGCCCCAGTAGTTGCGGCGCCAGCAGCTCCGGCCGCGATGGCTGCGCCCGTCGCGATGATGAATCTGCCGAAAGATATCGGCGCGCTGCCCGGTCCCATTGGCGAGAAGCATTTCGCAGGCGAGCTCGAAGAAGATTTCGATACTGTCCTGGGCAAGGTCGATACTACCCCCGTCACCACGGCTCCGGCTGCGGTCAGGCTCGCGCTCAGGCTGGCCGAGCCTCTGCTTGGCGCGATGCCCGATCAAGTCAAGGTCGACCTGGAACGTGCGGTCGGCAGCCCTTCTGGATTCTCCCGCGTTCGCGCGACCGCGCTGAACGTCGTCGTCAATCTGATTCTCTATCCTGCGGTGCTATTGGTCTTCGCCGTCGTGGTTCGAGGCGATCCGCTGTTCTCGCAGTCGACAGGAGGATGGATTCTGCTGGGTCTGCTCATTGCGGTGGCCGAAACTGCCTGGCGTTTGCGCGAAGGCATCGTGCAATCGAAGCCTGCCGACGAGATGACGTATCGCGGATGCTGGTATGGCCTCGCGCTGGCACCTCTGGGCGGGATGCTGGTGAAAATGGGCGGCGGTCAGAAGCACGTCAAGCGCAAGGTCGCCTTCGAGGGCTACTCGGTCAATATCCACGACGAGAAGACCGAGCGCGATCGCCGCTACGGCACGGTCTACACCGTGGACGAATACTCGAACGCGTATCTGGTCCGCCTGGAGATGCCGCGCAAGATTCCGGCATCCTCGCTCAAGCGCCTGTGGAATCTGCCCAACGAGATGCCGGACTACGACTACAATATCGCCCTCGCCGACGGCCTCTTGCAGGTCAGCGCGAGCGTGCGCGGCGATGCGTTGCGCAGGCTATCTTACGTCTCCTCTTCGTTTCCGGCAGACTTCGTCACACGGTTAACCTTCGACAAACAGGTAAACTCGTTCAAGCATCGGCTGCGCGACAAGGTGCTCGAGATTATCGTGATGAAGGGAGAGGCTGGCGAGCTCAAGCACGCTGCTTGAGCTCCGGTAAAATCGTTCCGGTGATCGCATCCTGCCGGAGCGACGCCGGTATGTGAGAGCATGGCGATCCACATCAGGGACGCCACCCGCCGCGACTTGCCGCGGATCCTCGAGATCGAGCGGCTGGCCTTCCCTACGCCGTGGAGTCTTCAATCATTCCAGCGTGAGCTGACCCTTCCGTTCTCACGCGTGACGGTGGCTGTGCCAGAGCTCGATGAGAGCGAGCCGCCGAGCGGATTTCTCTGCCGTTGGATAATTGCCGATGAGTGCCACGTCCTGAATATCGCGGTTCATCCGGACTATCGCCGCGGCGGAGTCGGGGCCGCCCTGATGAAAACGGCGATCCAGGAGGCGCGTGAAAAGGGTGCCGAGGCGGTCACGCTCGAGGTTCGGCGCTCAAATCTGGCGGCACGGCACATGTATCGCAAGTTTGACTTCGAGGAACGCCGTTTGAGAAAGGGCTATTATGGCCCAGGCGAGGACGCCATCGTGATGGAATTGCGTCTTCAATGACCAATTCAGCTCGGTTGGTCATTAAACTTCGTTCTAAATATATTTTCCTGATCGATCTGGCTTAACCTCGGGGTTACAAAGAACGCCAATCTGTGGCATACTGGAGGCACAGTTCAGGCCTCCTCAGACGGTGATGAACCCGCGGTCATCAACCAGTTCTGAAATCTCCCGCCTGGAATCGTGTGCCAGGTTCAATGAATTTGCCGTTCAAGAAGGGCGAAAAAGTCGTTTATCCCGCTCACGGCGTGGCGGTTATCGAGGATATCCAGATGCGCGTCATTTCGGGTACTGAGCGTAGGTTTTACATGCTCAGGATCCTCGGTACCGAAAAGATGACCATCATGATTCCGACCGAAAACGTGGAGCAGGTGGGACTGCGACGGGTAATCGGCAAGGATATGGTTGAAAAAATCTACAAGATCCTGCGTCAGCGCAAGGTCGAGGTGGATACGCAGACTTGGAACCGCCGATATCGCGAATACACGGAGAAGATTAAGACCGGCTCGCCGCTCGAAATCGCCAAGGTGCTTCGCGACCTGCTCGTGCTCAAGAGCGACAAGGAATTGTCGTTCGGCGAGCGCAAGATGCTCGACACGGCGCGCTCCTTGCTCGTGAAGGAACTCTCGATCGCCAAAGCTCATCCTGAAGAAAAGATCATGGAAGAACTCAAGACGATCTTCGCCAACTAAATTCGCTTCGAGTTAGTTTCGAGACAGTGACTAGGGCCGGTAGGGAAACCTTCCGGCCTTTTTGTTGGCCGCTCCACGAAGATTCGCGCTTTCTTGCAGCGGATCGAAAAATCCGTAATCGTTCCCGCATGATTCGGATGCGGCGGCTCTTCTT